>NZ_JBFUHM010000085.1:0-11045 GCF_056402395.1 Peribacillus sp. P4_B1 | reverse complement strand
TTAACAAGGGAATTACAGGATTATGTCCACTGGTTTAATCACATACGAATTCATGGGACACTGGGTTATGTAAGTCCGATTGATTACAATCTTGAACACCTTAAAAAAGTTGTCTAGTTTAGTGTTGACATACCACTTTTGTCCTGCATAGACGGAGGAGAGACTGTCACTACATCCTTTTTTCATCCCTTACGTAAAACATGTATTTGTTTTTCCTCGCATCCAAGTCCCGTAGCCTTAAGTTGGATAACTCATTAACCCGGATTCCGCTTCCTAAAAAGAGGGATAAGATCGCAAAATCACGTTCCTTGTCCCTTTTAAAGTATATGAGTTTCCTGGACTTTTCAGGTATCTCTCTTTAGTCATGCTTCACGAATTCAAGAAACCAAGCATCCTCATCATTGTGGAAAGTCTTTATCGATATTCTGGAAGCACGTGCCCCTAAAGTCTCTTTCGCGTTATTTACTTCGATCTTCAGCATGACATTTCGATAAAAGTAAGGTTTGCTTTGAATGGGGTTCGCTGAGATACATGTAAAAACGGGTCATACACCTGCTTTTATTTCCAAAGTGCACGATGTCAAAAATAACATTAAAGATATGAATTGTGAAGTTCAACCTAAAAAAAGTCGAATTCCTGTACGTGACAGCAAGCAATATTAATACTGCGCTTTTTCATTGTGTTTTCACTCTGTTGTATCCCCCGGTCTAAACAAGAAGGAGTAAGTTCATATTCTTCAATAAGAGACTTACGATCTTCATCTGCTACTATTTTCTTTAATGGAAATACCCAAACGTTTCGTATGCGACCATCTATATCTTTTTATCTATCAATATCAGGGTACTAGACACTACTTGTTGGAGGAAATTAAAAAGCATGAAAATATATTGAAGAAAGATGTATTAGTAAAACTAAAAATCATTTTCGATGATGGTGATTACATATATTCCCTGTTAATATATATAAAGTAGCAGTAGAATAGAACTAATGAATTAAACTATTTCTTAGATTGTGGTGAATTGTATGGAAAAAGCTTTTGATAGTGTCGGAAACCTCGTTCAAGCCAATAAAGCACACAAGAATATTGGCGGTTATATGTGTTCATGCTGTGGGGAAGACGTTATAAAAGCCGAGGGTAGAATTCAAACAGCTCATTTCCGACACAAAGTTGGTGGAAAGAAAGAGTGGTGTGATCTATATACTCAAGGGTCAGGGAATATTTATGATCCACTAGATTATGCAACTTCGGTTAGGGTAGCCAACAGGACTTTTGGAGAGCCAGAAATACCTAATTAACATAGGAAAAATCACTATTCTTTATATCTGCTTATAAAAAATTAAAAAGGTTTCGGGAACTCTCCGAAACCTTTTTGTCTACAAATTGGGGCTCTATACGATAGAGCATATATTTTATTACCTTTCACAAGCATAGTTGTCTTTATCGCGGTCCATACTTGGTACATAAGCAGGATGACCAGCTGGAACACCGTTTGGATATGTACCTCGTAAATCGGTACAGTTTGCGAAATCTTCCCTTTCTCCTGAGGATGTAGAAGCAGTTGATTGATTTGAATTTTCTTTTGCAGTAGAGGTAGAAGTATCTTTACTTGCAAGTTGATTATTTAAACTATCAACTTCGTTTTGCAAACTTGTATTTTTAGTTGTTAAATCACTAATCTTTTTATTTAATGAATCTTTTTCTGATGAGAATTCCTTTTTTTCTTCTTCTAATGTTTTTAAATTATTTTCATATTCTGTAATATTATAAGCTGTTTCTTTAATTTCTGACTCAAGATCCGTAATTTGTTTTTCAAGCTTCGTATTTTCTAATTTTAAAGTATTATTCTCAGCTGTTAACTTTGTATTTTGTTCTATTTCATCATCAAGTTTACCTTGAACTCCTGTATCCAAAAACGATATTCCAACAATAAAAAATATTATTCCACCAATGAGCGGAGGATAAAAAATCTTTTTAGATAGTGCTTTTTCTTTGTTTTTCATCTTTTTGATAAAATGGTAGAGTAGGTAAAAAAAAGAATATAAAATAGCGAGAAAACCTAATATTGCGATGGCTGGCATAACTAACACTCCCTTAAATATAAACATTGCTAACTACTAAGATTTATATTTTAAACTAAAAAAACAAGCACTTATTTTTTGGAACTTCCCTCCTAGTGGTATATATCTATAATTCTACAAAAAAATTCAAATTCCTTTTTAAATGTTTAGATAGGCGTTACATATCACCATATATTTTTATGATTGATTTTGTAATAGCAGTTAATTGTATGGGGGATTTAAGAATCATTTTAATTACTTAAATCCCCCATTACGGACGTAGCATATTGCAAAGTAGAAGCGGATCAATGAAAAAAGATGGTTCTCTAGGTATGTCCTTTTTGATCAATAGCTTATTTTATTTATGTAACAAAAAGAAAATGTTTAAGAAGGCTTTTAAAATGGTAAATGGTGAAGAAACAGTATTAAGGGGCTGTAAATATGAGTGTTTTATTATTTGAGGTGACTTTTACTTTATGACCTTAACTAAAGAGTATCTCCCTATATTGGTAGCAATTATTGCAGCATCGATAGCATATTTATATGCAAAAAGAAATAATAAGCTTAATAATTTTTATACTCAGGTAAAGGAGAGCTTGGAGGGCATATTAGGGTCAATGTATTTTGACTTAAGAATTATTTTCCAAATTGAGGATGAGGTTGAAAAAGACTATGAAGTACAAAAATGGTTTAATAAGCATGGTCATATTGAGATGTCTCTTTTCAAATTGGGTGACCTTAATCTGATAAATTCCTATTTAGATTTAGAAAAAGAATATAGAAAACTCACAAACAGAACACAGAAAGATCAAAAAGCCTTTTATATTAACTTGGAGCGCTTTTACAGCAATTTAGATAAACACTATTGGAATTCTTTCCAATCTTTATATAATGACTATAACTGGTTTAATACGGTTTTAAATAGACCTTTTCCTGTTAAAATAGCTTTGGAATTAGCGAAACACTTACAAAACTTTAGTCAACTAATATTTTACCTAAGTACTTTTACCATATTTTTCGGAATTTACTTTAGAGTATTAAAAGAATTTGGTGTATCTGAAAAAAATATATTTTGGATACCTATTGATTTTATAACGATGGCTATACAATTGGCGGCGTTTTCCATTATGTTAATTGTATTTACTGATTTATTTCTACCTGGCAACTCTAAATGGCTTGAGGTATTCGAAAAAGTTGGAAATTTCATATTATCTCCAGTGAAAAAGTTAATTAAGATATTAAAAAGATAAAATATGTAATTAATTGCTTTTATTCAGTTGCATTAGAGTCTGTCCTTTAGAAATAAATAGTCAAGTGTTCTCTGTTATTTACTGAGATTCAATTGGATGGACGTGGAGATTCTTAAAGTGTGATGTTTTGTGAAGGATGGAAGGAAATGTACACTTCCTTCCGCCATGAAGTTAGCCTTGAATAGGCTACACTTAGTTGGACAGAATTTTTAAGGTCAAGTAGACTACAGAAACTACATTTGAGGAAAAGCTACATGGCCAAAAGAGAACGCCGAACATTTACCGAAGAGTTCAAACAACAGATGGTGCAGCTGTACCAAAATGGGAAGTCAAGAAAAGAGATTATTCGTGAGTATGATCTGACTTCTTCTTCTTTAGATAAGTGGGTGGGTCAGAGTCAGAACTCGGTTTCTTTTAAGGAAAAAGACAATCTAACCGATGAACAAAAGGAACTCATGGAACTCCGAAAGCGAAATAAGCAACTCGAAATGGAAAATGACATGTTAAAGCAAGCCGCGCTGATACTAGGACGAAAGTAAATGTGATTAAGAATAATCCGCATAAATACTCGATATCAGCAATGTGTAAAGTCCTGCAAATCCCTAGAAGCACCTATTATCATGAGGCGAAAGAAAGATCAACAGGGGATGATATTACTTCGGATATAATCGATATTTTCCATACGAGCCGTCAAAATTATAGAACACGTAAAATCAAAGTAGAACTAAAGAAACGTGGTCTCATCGTTTCTAGACGAAGAATCAATTTAACCCTCATACCAAATCATGTAATAAATCCGAACAGAAAAATGAACTGAACCGCGCGTTCGACCAGGAAGAAGAAATGACAGTGGTCTGGATCTTACGAAGGTCAACCTTGATGGAGGCGAATGCACGATAGACAAGAAAAGCATATTTGTTTGTTCCTTTACTGAAGCCCACGATTTCCCGATTAAAGAGATCAACAAATATCTTCCATASGGATCGTGGAAATGAGTTTAAAAATAAGCTCATGGAYGATGCTTTAAATACCTTTAACATTCAACGATCTTTAAGCATGAAGGGCTRTCCATATGACAATGCCGTAGCTGAAGCAACGTTTAAAATCATCAAAACGGAGTTTGTGAAAGGTCAACATTTWGATAGTTTAGAAGARTTAACAAGGGAATTACAGGATTATGTCCACTGGTTTAATCACATACGAATTCATGGGACACTGGGTTATGTAAGTCCGATTGATTACAAACTTGAACATCTTAAAAAAGTTGTCTAGTTTAGTGTTGACATACCATTGTTTGCATTTGCTACTTATATTTGCTAGGACGTAGGAAGTCTGTTTTGCTTGTCTTCCTTTTATTCAGTCAATGTGATGTAACCCACTTTAATCAAAAATTTTCCCTGTTATTTTTTGCACTTTACAAAGATACTACCTAATTGTACAATAAAAAGGACCGAATGGTCTTAAGAATTTCGTAAATCTTTTTCAAAAGGAGGCAAATAGATTCATGGTTAATCGCAAGGGAGAACAGACTAAAGCCCTGATCTTAGAAAAAGCATCAAAAATTTTTAATAGCCAAGGATATAGGGCATCTTCTATATCCGACATCATGCACGAGACTGGTCTTCAAAAAGGAGGGATTTATAACCATTTTGAAAATAAAGAGGAAATAATGTTGAGCGCTTTCTCCTTTTCCATTGACACTATGAGTCATTTTTTCTCTGAAGCAATGGCAGGCAAACAAGGATACATGGAACGCCTTCATTCCATTATTTCCGTATTTGAGGGGATTGCTGAAAGAGAATTGTTCCCGGGAGGTTGCCCGATTATGAATGCTGCCATTGAAGCAGATGACGCAGACCCATTGCTTCAAGAAAAAGTCCGTGAAGCAATGGATGGCTTGCTCGGAATGGTTCGTAATCTTGTTCAGGAAGGCATAAAGAAGGGTGAGGTTAAACAAGGAGTGGATCCCGAGTTTGTGGCGACCGTGTTAATCTCCACGCTGGAGGGGGCGCTAGCACTTAGCAAACTTTACAAGAACCAAGAGTACATGAAAAGAGCTGTGCATCATCTTAGATCGTTTCTTGCTCAGAACTGTGCCTAGCAGTCTAAAAAGAAGCCGGAGATGGCTTTTTTTTTACTCTAAAAAAGACCGATTGGTCTCACAGATTATCTATAATACTTAGAAGGCGATAATACGAAATCTGACAAGGATGCTGTCATAGTGGATGTCGTCTGATCATCGATGGGCAAGAAGAAAGAAACTGTAAGTCTTGACCGTTCCGATAAGCTTTCCGTACACGTTTCTGTGAGCCTTGGTAGAAAGCTTCACGACGGCGTACTTTGCGATGCTACTGATACAGCGATGAGAATAGCCTATGCATCTACCCTCAGCAAAGGGGAGACATTCACAACGTTAGAACTAAAAATCAATTTTACGAAGTCTGTATGAAATGCACAACTTCGAATGGTTGGGCAGGCCATCAAACAGTACGGCTGTGCGTTAAATTGAATGACTAAGGAGTTGAGTGCCATGAAAAAGGGGACAATAAATGATCATCCTACCGTAAAACAATATTACAAGAAAAAGGAAATTATGCAGGGGACCGAAGGCAGGCGCATAGATACACAATGGTTGCGGGATTTATGTCTACATGCAGGAGCCGACGATGTTGGATTCGTCACTATTGACCGAAGCGAACTTGAGGACCAACAAAAAGAAATTTTGAATCTGTTTCCTGAAGCCAGGACGCTCATTAGTTTCGTCTGTAAAATGAACCGCGAGCCCTTGCGTTCGACAGCTCGATCCATTGCAAATACGGAATTTCATCATGTTGTCGATAACGTAACGCATATCGGACATGAAATCGTAAAAGGGCTTGAAGAGCAAGGCATCAAAGCATTGAATCCGCCAGCAGGATTCCCGATGGAGCAGGAAAGTACCGGAAAAGCATGGGTCATCTCACATAAACCAATTGCGGTTGCGGCTGGACTCGGACAAATAGGCATCCATAGAAATGTCATTCATCCCAAGTTCGGCAACTTTATTTTGTTAGGTACGATCCTTACAAATGCAGATATGACTTCGGAAAGTCAGCCCATTGATTATAATCCGTGTTTGGAGTGCAAATTGTGCGTAGCTGCCTGCCCGGTAGGAGCCATTGGCGCTGATGGTCATTTTAATTTCTCCGCCTGTTATACGCACAACTATCGAGAATTTTCCGGCGGCTTCAGCGATTGGGTGAAGAAGATTACCGACAGCAAAAATTCTAAATCATACAGGGACAAAGTAAATGATGCAGAAACAGCATCTATGTGGCAGAGCCTTTCTTTTGGAGCTAGCTATAAAGCGGCCTACTGTATGTCCGTTTGTCCTGCTGGAGAAGATGTAATTGGTGAGTTTCTTGACGATCGCAAGAAATTTTTGAAGGACGTTGTCAAACCACTACAGGATAAAAGCGAAATGGTGTATGTAGTGCCGAATTCCGACGCTGAGGATCATGTCAAAAAGCGTTTTCCCCATAAACAAGTTCGACCGGTAAGCAACGGCTTACGATCGAAATCAATCCGTGCGTTTTTGCAGGTGCTTCCTCATATGTTTCAAAGAAATCAAGCAAAAGATTTAGCTGCTACCTATCATTTTACATTTACTGGAGAAGAAGATGCTCAAGCAACAGTTATCATAAAGAACAAGACCCTTACTGTGGAAAAGGGACATCTCGGGGATGCAGATTTCCAACTTATTGCAGACAGTCAAACATGGATTCGGCTGATGGCCAAAGAAACAGGGATATTATCAGCCGTCATGTCAGGTAAAATTCGCACAAAAGGGCAGTTAAAGCTGTTTAAAGCTTTCAGCAAGTGCTTTCCGTCATAAAAGATAAGAAGATTTTAATGAAAAGTGGGAAATAACATAATCATTTTGTTAGGTTCGATACATTATGGGTTCTGGTGCAAAAACCTATTCCTAGAAACATAGAGGAACAGTTTCCTTTAAATTGCTAACTTATGAAGTTAATCCAAACAGTTGATGGATGAATTTTTTTAGGTTTTGGACAGACACCGCCCTTTGGTGAGTTTGTTTCGTGGAATAAAAGAAATTAAGACTTGCGCCGAAGTTATTAATGAAATAATGAGTACCCTTGAAAAATAATAGTTTAAGTTTCTTTTTCAATAAAAGGGCGCGATTGCTAAATAATAATCAGTTGCTTTTTTACTAAATAAATCAGAATAATTCTATAAATGATTGGATGTAAATTATTAAGAAACCCAGCTAATCTTCTCAAGTGAAGGTAGCTGGGTTTTTAAAGTTGGATGTGCAAAATAACACTTAAAATAAGTGCAAATAATCGGTCAAAGTGACAAAAAAGCATATCCACTTTGGACATGCTTTTCTTTACCAGTTATCCGTTTTATCTAATAATTGTCAACTGTATCGAGATGAATGGAGTTGACTCTTCGGCAATTTCTTCAGTCTCAAAAAGCAATTGGTCAATATCTATTATAGCCAAAACAATTCGCCTTCCTTTTAGTCACTTCTACCTTCATGTTTTGCATAAATACCAATTTCAATTATACATCCGAAACTGCGATCATAACATTGCTAAAATCAATTTCTTCCTATAATTGGCTAGTTTAGGATACGCTTTTTTAGATAAATCCCTATCCTTGAGGAGTAATGCCTGATCTTACATGGATAATGGTTAATGATATAGCTATGAAATCCTAAGAATTCTAGAGCGATCGTGAGATTGTGTTTAGTTTATGGAGTGAGTTTAGTTTAATAAGAGTTCCATTTTAAAAGGAACGCGATTGACGATTCCTAAGAGTATTATTTATTTGCTGCGTTAATGGTACTAAGTGAATTGTTAAGTTCTGTTTTACACTTGTTTACATCAGGRTTCGATGAACGAACTGCTGCTAATACAACATCAATTGTTCCATCAATTTTYGTCCATGTAGCGCCATCGATTTTTCGAAGCTTAGGTTCCTGTGTGTCCCATTGATGTTCTAATTCATCTGCCCCTTKTTTCGCTGAAGCAAAGTCATTTTTGTTTACAGCGTTTCGTATATCATTTTCGATTTTTGCAAAATCGTTTAACTGTCCAGATAATGTAGTTTGTGAGGCACCAGACTTTGATGTTGCTTTATTTGCMCCTTTTAAGACACTAAGTGAATTAGTAAGTGCTGTTTTGCTTTGATTAAYATCAGGTTTTGAAGAACGAACCGCTGCTAGCACAGAGTCAATTGTTCCATCAATTTTTRTCCATGTAGTGCTATCAAWTTTTCGAAGCTTAGGTTCTTGTGTATCCCACTGATGTTCCAAATTATCMGCGCCTTTTTTTGCTGAAGCAAAGTCGTTTTTATTTACAGCGTTTAGCATATCATTTTCAATTTTAACAAAATCATTTAATTGACCTGCTAATGTAGCTTGCTCYGCAGCACCTTGTGATGCAATATTATTACTGCGCCAGTTATAACCACCTATACCMACAACTAAGAAAATTACGAGTACAACAATCGTTTGTGTTAGCACATGTTTCTTATTTGCATTACTTTGGTTTGTTTCMRCYATATCACTTTTAGCATTTGTATCAATTTTTGAAAYGGCAAGGAAAACGATGATYGCTAAAATAGCGATAAGAAAAATCACACTCGTAACGGTTGTMCCGAKTCCTAATCCGCCATTTACTTTTGGTTGRGATAGGTAATCTCCAATTGACGCTCCAAGCGGACGAGTTAAAATATACRCAATCCAGAAAGCTAATACWCCGTCAAGTTTYAAAAATTTATAAGCTAWGAACACAAGAGCAATAATAATAACAACGCCTATTCCTGTRTTAAGATAACCAAAACCAAGTTGTTCGGAATATAAATCRCCGACCGCTGTTCCAAGTGCAAAGGTGAAAAGGAYCGTAAGCCAGTAGAAAACTTCTCTTTTTCTAGTAAAAATCGAGTGGATCGAWAGTGTTTTTTCACTAAGATACCAAAATARAAAAGTCAGTCCWAGTAACACCGAGAATACAGCTGTACTAACCTCAAGTGGTACGCCCATATTATCTGTCAAATTATCCGTTACCAGTGTTCCAAATACGCTTATAAGAACAACCGTTACCCAGTAAATGGCTGGAACATATTTGTTTGCTTTAAATTGAACAAACAATGCAATAAAAAACGCAACACCCATAATAATGGTAGTAAGAGTTAAACCCAGTCCAATGGTGAAATTGATGTAATCAGCAAATGTTTCACCAACAGTTGTACACAAAACTTTGATGATCCAAAAGAAAATCGTCACTTGTGGCACTTTGTTAAGTGAAATTTTCATTTTATTTTGGTTTTCTTGCATATATAATTTCCTTTCATTAAAGTGGTTTCCCACAACTTAATTTTATTTCTCTCTCTAAATAAGGATTCCCATTCAAATCCAAGTTATTCATAAAGGAAGTCTGCGCTGTTTCTCCCACAGTGGTTGCCATAATCTTGACGATTCCAAAAAATATGGTGACTTGTGATTCTTTGCTTATCATTTACCGACTTGAAGGTTGGACCATTTCAGTTTGTTCAGAAAATGCTAAGTTTTCTTTAAAGGAACTCATCTCCTTTTTGGAAGTAGTCATTGTTACAAAGCAATTTCCATCTCTTATTTTCATTAGAAATGATGTTAGTCTCTATTATATTAGAAATGGGGGGGGCAATTTATTAAAAACTGATTAAAATTAACTTAAGTGTCTATTAAGTATAAGGGCATTTTCTTATTTTACATACGGTATTGCCACAGTCATATATGCTTTTAGAAAAACGAGAAAAGTTAAGAAAAGATTAATGCGCTTGGGTCATTTGTTTTATTTTTTATTTTTTTCGGGTTTTCTATTGAAGATGATCCTGTAGTTGAAAAAAGTTCTATTTCAACTGATGGGAAGACACAGACCGAATCAACCAGGGAAGAAGAACTAGAAGAAACAGTTAACAGCATTATTGATAAAAACTATAGCCACACAACTGTTAGCGAAAACTTAGGTCTAAATGATGGGAGTTATATAGTTTTACCATATTTGAAATGGGACGCTATGAACAATGCAAAGAGGACTAAAAATTTAATTGAAATGTATAGTGAGGATTTAGCAGCTAATCTCGCCAAAGAGGACGATATCAGTGAGATAACAGTTTTCTGGGAAGTACCTTCTCATTTAGAAGGCAAAAATATAGCGAAATTCACTTATAAAAGAAAAGGTGAGAATATGATCATCGGTGAACGTTGGTATGATCCTTCTCTAAGGTAGTAAGAATGAACATTAATATCAAAGTATACTTACACACCAAGGGAACTAATTTCTTTCAGAGTGGAATTTTTTCGGTTCTAATTTCAGATTTCAAGAAAGATCCAGATTGGACATCTGCTATTGCTGCATATGAATGGATTCAACAAATTAATAAGAATATGGGGTCTAGCGTTCGTATTGATCAAGTTGTATATGATGATATTGATATTACGGAGTTAGTTAAGAAGGTTAGACCTAATTAAAACAATCGAGTAGGAGGAGGCGCCTAGCCTCCGACCTCTCACACCACCGTACGTACCGTTCGGTATACGGCGGTTCAGTTTAAGTCTGACGTAGTTTTGTATATCGTTCATATAGATTTACTAACCCATGATGGAGCCAATAAACATTATTAAGGGTTTTGTCTAGAATAGGACTATGCGCTATGCGCCAATAACCCTTTCTGCTATTTCCCCAT
>NZ_JBFUHM010000084.1:0-11516 GCF_056402395.1 Peribacillus sp. P4_B1 | reverse complement strand
TGATAACGCTTGTATAGAAAGTTTCTTCTCGCATTTAAAAACAGAGAAGTTATATTTGGTATGTCCAAAAACAGCAGAGGAAGCTTATGTAGCTATTCAGGAGTATATAGACTTCTACAATACGGATCGCTTCCAGGAAAAATTTAACGGCCTTTCCCCGATTGAATATCGAGAAAAGGCCGCAGCTTGAAATACTCTTTTTTTATTGTCTACTTGACAGGGTTATGTGCAATTTATCTCTCTTATTATGTACATTTGACTCCTTATCTCTTTGTAGGATAAATTTCAAAAGAGTCTGGAATTATTTGTGTCGACTGGTAGAGCAATTCAGATACAGTTACACATTTATATCCGTTATTGTATAAAAATTTTAAAATGTTATCTAATACAATAACTGTTTGAGAAGTCTGAGTATATTCACTACCATGCCAATCATGAAATAGAATGATCTTACCTGGTTTTACTCCTTTTGTTATAGAGTTATAAATTTGACTTGTGGGTGGATTTGCCCAATCACGAGAGTCCTGATCCCATGACCATAAAACGACATCTTTTCCGTTTTTTAAAGCAGTATTAATAATTAAATCATTATAAAAACCACCTACTGGCCGGTAAAGAGTCGGTTTAAAACCAACTGACTTCTGTATAATTTTATCTGTTTCTTCTAATTCTGATGATAGTTCTGCTGATGTAATATTTCCATAAATATGATGATAAGTATGATTGGCAACTTCGTGTCCTTCTTTTACTTCCCGTTTTAATAGTTCAGGAAATCTTATTACTTTATTACCAGCTACAAAAAAGGTGGCTTTAGCATCATATTTAGCTAATATATCAAGTATTTGTGGGGTGAAAAAGGGATGCGGTCCATCATCAAAAGTAATGGAAACTAATTTTTCCTTTGTGTTAACTTCCCAAATAACGTGTCCAGTTTTTTCATATTCCTCACGACTTTTAGTGGATGCGGATACATTTATTTGAAAGGAAATGGAAGGAATCAATAAAAGAAGGATAAAAAACAATATTTTTTTAATTGGAAACACTCCTCATTTAACGACTTGGTTTATGATGCCCTTATTAAAATTTTTAATGAGAAACATGAAATAAGTGGTAGCTATTATTTACAAAAAACAACATTAATGATTTAAAAAGCCCTTTAAAAAAGGAGGTGAGATATTGGGAATTTTAGATCTGGTGAAAAGCAGAAATAAAGAACTGGAATTCATGTTTGATTTTGATTTAATCCAAGATACCTCAAAGAAAATTCACATGAAGCAATTGGCCATCCAAACATGTATCAATATGATCGGCCGTACTATTAGCCAATCGGAATTTTATGTGAAGAAGGATAAAAAGATTGTGAAGGACGAAATGTATTACCGGTTAAATGTCAGACCGAACCCGAACATGTCAGCCAGCCAATTTTGGCAAACAGTTGTTCATAAGCTGATATATGACAATGAGTGTTTGATCTCCAGTCGGATGCCGAGGATTTATTGATTGCGGACTCTTTCACACGAGTTGAATGTGCCTTGGTCAATGATTCATTTAAAGATGTAACCATTAAGGACTTTACGTTTTCTCGAACATTTCATATGAATGATGTTATTTATCTGGAATATAGCAACAAAAAGCTATCAACTTTGTTTGATGGTTTATATTCCGATTATGGAGAATTATTTGGTAGGATCATAGAATTTCAGAATCGCAAGAACCAAATACGTGGACTAGTTGATGTAGTGGCTATTACTGATAAGTCGGAAAAGGGACAAGAAAAATTACAGAATTATATAAACAAAATTTATAATGCTTTCACCTACAAGTCAGTAGCTATTGTTCCACAACAAAAAGGATTTAAATTAGAGGAACTGAAAAACGCTACTCAGCTTCAAAGTGTGGATGAAGTCGCCAAGGTAATTGATGGTTTTTCAGATCAGGTTGCCAAAGCCTTAGGTATTCCGGTTTCGTTACTTCACGGTGATATTTTTGTGTTCAATTATTAATCGAATAAGAATCCAAAAAGTTACAATATTTAAAAATAAAAAAAGATATTAATTTAAAATAATTTAAAAATAATTGCATAGAGCTGATTTATTCCGGGGGAATAAATTTACTAGTAACAAACCATTCCATAACTTTAAAGAACTAACCTGCTTATTTGTATAAAAATTAACATTTCTCTAGCCCGAACTTTTTTGGGGAAGGAATTTTTTCTGTCTTTTTTTAAGAACGCTTGTTCGTATATAATGGATGTAATGGAGGGATTTTTCTGATGGGGACAATTCGTGATAGAGGGCTCGTTAAATGGCAAGCGGCATTGATTATGCCAGAACATAAAGCTTTAAATAAAAAAATAGGTGAGGTTGATTATTTTCTAAATAAAAAACCTACCCTTGATGAATACCAGGTTGAAGAGTTTGAAAACAACATTCATTATGCGATGGAATATCATTTACCTATATGTTTTAGATTGCATAACAAGGGAAATCCTCTTGAGATATACGGACATTGTGTGTACATACATCCTGTCACGAAAGAGTTACGTATTCAAAAGAGAGATAGTTCCTTGAGTATATTCTATTCGATGAGGTTATTAGAGTGACTGTAGAGGATTAAAAAAAGCCCTTCTCAATGAGAGGGGCTTTTACACAATTATAAGCGGTTTAAGTTTAATAGCTTACAAATATCCTTAATTTGTTTTAGCTCGTGTTTATATTTAGGCAACATTAAATCGTTAGTTAATATTTCAAAGAAATACTTAGCTTCAAATATAATTTTTGCAAAAAAACTATTTTTGTTGACTTTTATTTCTTTATTATCTACTGATAATACTACTAAATTTGAATCTACATCTTTTAAATGTATCTCAATTGGTTGGTCCGGGTAAAAACAAGATCCTTCTCCATAAGTAGAATAGTCTTCAATTACATTTAATAAATATGACCATATTGTTGTTAAGTCATCCCAATAGTTGTGACCCACTATTGTTTGATTATTAAAAGATAGGATTACTCCGCCATCTATTACAAGAACACCCTCTTGTATATAGCCAGAAGGATTATCTTTAATAATTTTAACAAAAGGCTGCGGAGTTAAAGATAGATTAATAGTATAATCATCAGGATATTTAATTAGATCAGCTAGATCAGTAACTTTTTTTGTTAAAATAAAGCTATTAATTTGTAAGGAGTTCATTTCTATCTCACCTATTCTTATTTGGGATATAGTTGTTTAATATGTCCTTTGGTAATACCCAATACATATTTTACTCCATCTACGGTTCCAGTAACTTGAAATGTAGAGGTTGTTCCCTTTTTTGATAAAGTAGTTTTGTTTTGTTTTGCGATATTTAGTGCGATTTTTTTTACATCGTTAACTGATAAATCAGGATTATAATATGTTTGTTTTGCTTTTACGCTACCATCCCAATATTTAGGGTGGTGTCTAGTTAACATATGTTTCATATCAGTTTTTGTTAGTTTAAAAGTATGACTACCCGTTTTATAAGTTCCTGTTGAGTACTTTGCTAAGGCATTAGTCACCTTTGAAGTAGGAGCCTTTTTGAATACCTTTTTACCATATTTTATTACATACTTGCCGCCTGTTAAAACAAGTCGTGCTACAAGTCCCCAAATCCTGGGTTGTAGATCTGTCACAATAGCGCTATCTAATTCTATTGGAATGTCATCCCAGTTTATTTCATCATTATTGGCCTCTAAATCAAGTGTAACATCATCCCAGTTTATTTCTTCAATTTGGATTGTTGGTATGTCAACACAAAACTAGACAACTTTTTTAAGGTGTTCAAGTTTGTAATCAATCGGACTTACATAACCCAGTGTCCCATAAATGAATATATAATAAATGCAAAAAGATTTTCGGTATATGACTCCTAGAAATATCACCACGATAAAAACCCTAATCTTAATATAGAGTACAGTATTAATCTTTTGGAATAACAAATACTGTGATTTTTTTTGTAAAAAAATTGTAATTTAATAGAAATATATGGTATTATCTTCTTGTGTCAAAATTTGGTTATTTGATATTGAAGGAGATGGAATATTTAAAGTTGGAGAAATTATGTGTTGTAGGTAAAATTTTTGCAGGTCTAACCATGGGGAATAGCGCTCTGGCAGCTGAAGTAGAAACGGAAACAACCATTACTAACATATCAGTTCTATCTGAAGTTAGCAGTGTAACTCCTGGTATTGCAACAGCTACAGCTGGTAAAAAGATCACATGTACCTCCAAGATAAATGCAAAGAATCCAATTGTGGGATCTCCAACGGCAACTGCTACTTCAACAGCAAGTGCATCCGAGGACGCTATCAGTGCAAAAGTTAGGGTATATAACAGTAAGGGAGGTTTACAAGGGTCAAAAGAACAGTCTTACTCGAAGTATGCTGGTGCAACATATACTAGTAAATCTGGTTCAATGCCATCTAAAGCTTTTGGCAATCATAATTATATTAAGAAAGATTATAAGACTATCAGGCATGAAACTGTGGATGAATTTTAAATAATAGAAGAAGTTAAGGCTGACATTAGTTAGCCTTAACTTCTTTTCTGGGAGCGGGTAATATGAAAAAACAACTTATGGTAATAACGGTCATTTTATTAATTGGGATTTCAGGTTGGTTATTATATGATAATAAATCAGCTGAAAAAACAAATGGAAATACAAAAGGAGTTCAACCAGGATTTGAGGAAAGTTCTAACACCATATCCTTCGGCCTATTAGATGAAAACGATAAAGTAGTAAATAACGGAAGTATACTAGAACCAAAAGAAAATAAGCTCGAGTATACCTTTTCTCTCTCTAATTTTATCGAAGTGGAAAGGGACTATGCATTAATTGTCCTTGATAACTTTAAACAAATTCCTTTTACAGTCCAAGGAAAGCAGTACAATGTATATCCTTTTAATGCGAAGGCAAATAAAACCGTTGAATTCAAGACAAGTATTTCCGTTAAAAAAGATACAAGTGAAATAGATTATCTTGTTATTAAAAAACCTAATTATTTTACAGAGAAATTAGATATTCCAAAGATGCATTCATTACAAGAAATTCTACCTTTGCGCTTTCAGGTTAAGAACAACAGTCAGAAACAAAAAACAGCTACCTTTACTCCTGAAGAAATGTTTAACGAAGGACCAAACGATACCATATTTATAAGTAAACAAAAAGAGGAATTAACGATTCTTCCAACAGAAAGAAGTGGGGAAGATATTTATATATCCGTCGGAAATATTAATGAGGAAAAAGAAAACTACAATATTATTGCTTTAAGTAATTGGAAGCAAGTTCCTTTTGGAAATAATGAATTAGTAGGTAATGTATTAGTTAATCCAGGTGAAAGAAAAGTTTTTAAATTTAAGCTGCCATTTGTAAAAGCTAACTCGAATTTTCAAGTTATTGCTTTACCAAGACCCTATGAAGTTAGCGAAAAAGATTATGAGAGCACAAGAGCAGAGGGGTCAATGCGAGCAGTTATAAAACCCTAAATAGTATAATAATAGGACCGAACAGCTCAATAACCTTAAATATAAAACAAATCAAATTCTCTGACAGTTTTTATCAAGTTGATATATATATAGGTGTTTGTGAGTTTGTCTAATTTTTTGATGCTAGGGCTAGTAAATTCAGAGTAATGTCCATACAGGTAGAGAAAAATTTCCTTAGCTTATTTGAAAACCCTTCTCTAAATTGAGAGGGGCTTTTCTAAAGTATAGGCTTAACCTTCTTAACTAACTCCGTGATATCAATATCTGCGTCATAAGTTACCTGATCTATACGAAAATCCTCACTTGCTGCAAAGTTAATTTGAATCCATTCATATGCGGCAATGGCTGCTATCCAATCAGGATCCTTTTTAAAATCTGAATTTATTACCTGGAAGCTTCGACTCTGAAAGAAATTAGTTCCCTTGGTGTGTAGTATACTTTGATATTAATGTTCATACTTACCTACCTTAGAGATAGATCATACCAACTTTAGCCAATGATCATATTCTCACCTTTTCTTTTATAAGTGAATTTCGCTTTATTTTGACCTTCTAAATGATAAGGTACTTCCCAGAAAATCGTCACCTCACTGATATCGTCCTCTTTGGCAAGATTAGCAGCTAAATCCTCACTATACATTTCAATTGAATTTTTAGTCCTCTTTGCATTGTTCATAGCGTCCCATTTCAAATATGGTAAAACTCCCATCATTTAGGCCTAAGTTTTCGTTAACTTCCATTTCGCTATTTGTGTGGCTATAGTTCTTATCTAAAATGCTGTTAACTGTTTCTTCTATTTCTTCTTTCCTGGGTGATTCGGTCTGTGTCTTCTCATCAGGAAACTATTAAAGAACCAAAAGGAACAAAAAAATTTTCCTGGAAAAGGAAGCACAAAAGAGAAAAAGCAACTAAAAAAGATGGAAAAGGACCTTTTCCATCTTTTTTTCATATTTATTTTACTATCTTTTTTGAAGTCCATAAAAAAATTGCCATTAAAACAAATCCTATTACTAACGGTGTAAAGGTTACAATGGTTAAAATCTGAGGGGTATGTTCGAACCATAATCTAGTGGCTCCTTCTTGTTCGTAAACAAAGTCAGGATTTTCTATGTTGAAAACGATTCTATTTATAAATAAAAATAGTCCGAATGTGTATAAGGAAACCAAACTTAATATCAAATAGATTGTTCCGTTTACTTTTTCCATATTTAAAGTTCCTTTCTATGTTTTTACCAATTTAATAATAGATAGGGTAAAAATGGTAAAATTAGTGTAAATTAAAATAGCTATATAATATATTTTACAGAAAAAAGGGGAGTATTTAAATTACCATGTTAAAAAAGTTTTTTTAGTCTTTTAGTCCTAGGACTTGTATTTAGTTTCTCTGTTAGTACTTTTGCTGAAACCAATGATTCGGAAGAAATCGAGGATTTTCCATTAATCACTGATTTCAATGAAGCTCCTAAAGTTGATCTTTCAATAGATGACACTGAGTATCCCGTTGTAGAAGATGATCCTGTGGATTCTTCTATACCAACACCACGTTTTGGTCCTACGAATATAACTTATAAAATAGTTAGTAAAACACTCTATGGTTCAGGTCACAATGCTTTTAGAGATGGACCAAGTGGTAGAGGTCCAGCTACACTCAACATTAATAGTTCAAAAACTATTAACCGTTCTTTTACAAATACGATATCTGGGGATTACCCTATTGGAAAAGGTAAGATTGCAAAATCTTTGTCTACTACGATTGGGGACTCAAAATCTTATGGTACTAGTTATACAATTCCCGTTGAAAAAGGTAAGAAAAAGTTAATAATCTATAGACCTTTTTATTATCAATATAAAGTGAAACAAAGACAATATGTAAATGGTATGGCTACAAATACATATAAATATGCTTACGTAAATGTTTTTCAAGATTGGGATTACGATTGGAAATATTTATAATTAAATATGGATATTAGATGTTGCAAAAAAACAAAGCTCTTACTAATATTATTTAGTAAGAGCTTTCAGTTTGTCGATAAACTGAGATCACCTAAACAGTAGGTGATCTTTCTCATTTTACTAATCGTCCAAAATGTTTTATCTAATGTGCTACTATATTGATTGCAACTGTCAAAGTAGGTACTGATTTTCATTATAGATGAAAAAGAATGGATGTATTACTTTCAAAAAATGACCACATTCTGACCACCAAATAAAAATAAAAAGGTGAAATAACCTAAAAGAAATTTGTGTACAGGTTATAGAAAACCCTGTTAAATAAGCCTTTATGTATCTTTCTAAAAAAAAACGAAAGTCGAAGATATGTTCCGAACACAAGTTCCTCTATGGGAACGCGAACAATATATGTCAATGTATTAATAGTTTCAAAGCCTTGGTATTACTGAGTTTCTCAGTTACCAAGGCTTTTTTTATTTTTATAACATGAAAGGGAACTTGCTGGTTGACCACATTTTGACCACATTTCATACTATTTCATATTCAACTGGGCATAATTCATGTAGTTAGTATATCCATCAACACTTTTTTCTTCGAGTTTCTTTGACACGTGAGCATAGACATCTGCTGTTGTTTGAATGGATTTATGTCCTAAACGTTCCTGCACACCTTTTAAACTGGCTCCAGATTCTAGAAGTAAAACAGCGTGGGCATGTCGTAAACCATGAATGGTTATATGTTTTGTAATTCCTGCTTTTCTACAGATGCGAATAAATGCCCTGTGTAAGGTGGATTTAGAATAGGGGAGGCCATTCCCTCGTTCGAAAACAAGAGTTGTTTTGATACCTTTCTGCCAATTTCAGTTTTATTTCCTTTTGCTTAATGAAATGACGGGTTAAAAGAGCGGCAAGGCTTTCGTCATGATGGATTTAAAGAGCTGATACCTTTTTTTATCTGAAGAGTTTATTATTCGTGGTTGCTCGGTGTATGGCTGAGTGATTTTTCTTTTTGTTCACCTTAAACCAGATATAACTTCACAGAAAGACGGCAAGTATTTGGTGGTAAATTTATATCTTTGAGAATTTAAGAAAGGCCAATATTGGTGATGGGGCGGCATTACTAGGAATGGTAAATTGCAAATACCTTCATTTGTAGTTATAAATTTCATTTTTTTGCGTTTTATCATGATAGGTGGGGTCTCTTTTTTTAGACAACAATAAATAGGCAGCCCAAAATAGTTGTCCATTTAGGACACTAACCCCTCTTTGTACATAGTCTGAAAGGGTAAACAAAAAGGGAGGATTTCTTGAATGTATAACTATAATCACGCTTTTAACCCTTATAATGTGCCTTATTATATAGACGGAGAACGAATACCGGGGCCGGGCGGTGGTCAATGGGACGGACATGGAGGCGGTCATAGTGGCGGCCAATGGGACGGACATGGAGGCGGCCAATGGGACGGACATGGTGGCGGCCAATGGGACGGACATGGAGGCGGTCATGGTGGCGGTCAATGGGACGGACATGGAGGCGGTCATGGTGGCGGTCAATGGGACGGACACGGTGGTGGTCATGGTGGCGGACATTGGGAACACGGGCAATGGGTTCCACGCTGTAGGAGAGTATGGGTTCATGGATTTGGTTGGACTTGGATTTGTAGGTGATGAAAAAAGACAGCATATTGCTGTCTCCAGGCTGTCGACAAAGTCGACAGCTGTTTTTTATAAAAAATTTAGCAACAATATATTGTGTCCTTCTTTCATAGTTCACAGCTAAATATGCTAATTAAAAGATAAAAAAACCCCTTTTTCTCCAACAATTCTTTTGGAAAAGGGGTTTGTCTACACTCTGAAGACAGCGTATTGCTGTCTCTTTTTTTCACTTTTTCTTCGTATTGTACATTTTTTAATCTAACTCTAATTACCAGTAAATTTACATTTTTTGAAGTGTTACAATTATTATGAGGTGTTTTGAAATGTTTATATCACCAATGTTATTACACAAATCTAATCATCCTTTTGATGATGATTCATATATAACGGTTATAGGTATAAAATTAGTTGGTCGAAATTAATTAGTGCTTGTGCCTTGCAGGTTATTTTATATTTCGCCCATATCATCGTGGTCAAAATTATTATTTTTCTATCTGCAGACACACATTTCAACGACATATATGTTCGCTATGAAATCCATTTGAGTTATTTCAGACGTTAAGTGAAAATAAAGTTTTTTAATTTACAAAAAAGAATAAAGTTTTTTTAAAACGTCAGTCATGTTATTCCATTAAAGGGTGCGTTAGATGAAGATCGGTGCTGTCTTATGGCAGCTTTTTCTTCTTTAACTAACAGGTGTTATTGTTTAATAAAAAAATCTACTAATCTAGTATAATAGTTCTTCTTTTGTCTATACTGTCTATAAATAGGGTATAGATGGGAGAGAAACAGGTATGATCTTAACTGAAGTATGGAGTTTATATAAGGCAGATAAGCAAATCCAAGGTTATTCTTCACAAACATTAAAGGCCTATAACGTCCAATTTAACTTGTTAGTGAATAGTTTTGGAAATATATCTATTCAAGAACTTTCAACTAATTCTCTAAAAGTTTATCTGGGAAAAGCAGCTGAAAAGCTTAAGCCATCTAGTCTGGGGCACAGAATTCGATTTATTAAATCTTTATTTAGATGGGCTCAGGATGAAAATTTAATTAATGGAAATCCTGCTTCAAAAATAAAGGAACCAAAAGTAGAATTAAAGGTTCCAAAATACTTGTCTGAAGAGGAAATTGAACATTTGCGGGAAGCTTGTCATACAACATTCGAAAATGCTTTATTTGAGTTTATGTACTCAACAGGATGTAGAATTGGTGAAGCAATAACGCTAGATAGGACATCAATCAATTTTTCTAATCAATCAGCAATCGTATTAGGAAAAGGAAATAAAGAACGAGAAGTATATTTTAATACTCGTTGTGAAATATGGTTGAAGCGATATTTAAGTGAGCGAAAAGATCATGAGGAAGCACTCTTTGTGACAACACGCGCCCCCCACCGAATGAGTATTTCTCAAGCGAGAAACGTTATAAAACTGATAGCAAAGAGAACGGACATTAAAAAGAGATTCATCCTCATCAGCTTAGACATAGTTACGCCACAAAATTATAGAATAATGGAGCGCCTATGGAAGTGATTCAAAATTTAATGGGCCATGAAAAAAGTGAAACCACAAAAATTTATGCATATCTAAGTGGTGCAATGCGAAGAGATTTGTATAGAAAGTATTTTTAAGGGACCAGGGCTTTTTATTTTGTATTTAATAAACTATCGGGGCAGTTTAGTGGAATAAGGGAATTATCATTTAGGAAGAATAGTCCTGAGGTGATAATAGTTCGTGAAAAGAATCTGCATAGTGTTTGTTGGATTACTCTTGGTAGGGTGGAATGGAGTTCCTAAAAATGAATTGCTTGAAGAAACATTATATGCAAGATACTATTCGTATCTTGACCAAAAATATTCAGATTTTATATTGTGTCCAAGAATAGAAATCGAAAGAATAAAAGGTGATACTCGCAGACATATTGTTTATGCAAGTGCGTTAAATTATAGTTCACATCATGGTGACGTTCCTTTTGATAGAATTCATTTCACATTGACTGATACTCCAGAAAAGGGTGTTGAAATCAATAAGGTTAGAATACAAAAAGGGATTTCTGAAAAGGAAAGTCAAAAACAGTGTAGAAATAGGAACTAAAAAATCTTATTCAGCTAACGGGTGCTTAGTTAACGATCAGAGCTGTCTTTAAGGCAGTTTTTTCTTATGGAACAAAAGGGGCAGGTGTGCGGCCGAGCCTAGGTCGTATCATATAGCGGGTGGGATTCCCGCCGAGTAAGAACTAGCCATTCGCTCGTAGCGAGTCTTGGAGGACTAAAGGTAACTCTAGTCTTTAAGCGTAGACAGTTAGGTGGCGGGCCGAAAGCCAAATGGTTGAAGGGATTGAGCTCCATAAACGTTAGTGAACCGAGAGGGCTGATGCCTTACCTGCGTGCAGAAAGCAATAT
>NZ_JBFUHM010000083.1:0-11980 GCF_056402395.1 Peribacillus sp. P4_B1 | reverse complement strand
GTTTTGACGTTATAGCAACTTCCGCCATTTATACTCAACTTTTTTATAATTGGGCCAAGGAACTGCTTTCTGATTACTCAAACCAATATCAAAATAAAGACGCAGAAGAGATAAAGAATGGACYTTTAGATCTAAGGGATGAGATAGTACGAACGTTGAATCACTCTATTTCTAAATGTATCAAGGAAAATGGATTCTATATTACATGGACTGATATCTTAAAAATCGAACCTGAGTATATGGATACCATTAATGAAGGGCTTGGTGCCATATTTGTCTTAGCTTCAAACGTGGGGTATGGGGCAGCATTGATTGGGATAAAATCTTTTATTGAAAAAGTGGGTAAAAGTGAATTATCCCTTCGGTATTGGCCATGGGATTTTAATGCAAATAAACAGTATTTGACCATTGGAATTATAGGGAGATTGAAATGATTGTCATACAACTGAAAAACGGAATGAAAGGGATAGGTAAGCATATCAACTGCTGTACCTATCTTTTTTTTGTTTCGTATAAGTCTCCTAAGGAATATTTTAATTCATCCATTTCTAAGGCTAGATAAATAGGGGACTTTTATCAATGAATCATACAAAGATAAGACATAATCATATGAAAGGTGTAAAAAAACGATAAAATTTTTGACTATTTGTCTAATGAATTCACAAACTGGTGTAGATATAATGAATCTATTAAAAACAGAATATTTCAATAAGTCGGGATATTGACAACAAAAGAAAGGGAAGTGGTGAGTGTTTGAAGGCTGATATCGTATTCATAAACGGCGAGGTCATAACAATTGATCAAAAAAATTCAATCGCAGAAGCCTTGGCAGTTAAAGGAAATCGCATCTCGGCAGTCGGAACGAATCAGGAAATGAAGGTTTTTATCGGAGAAGAAACAAATGTGATTGACTTGCAGGGAAAGTCATTACTGCCTGGGTTTATAGATTCTCATATTCACCTTATATTGTACGGTGTCAACCAGTTGGCAGTAAGCTGTAAAGCTGAACATATAGAATCTGTAAAAGATTTGTTAATCGATATGAAGAAGAAAGCTCCGACAATCCCTAAAGGTGAATGGATCCGCGCCTGGGGCTTCAATGAAACCGCTATGAAAGAAAAACGATATCCAACAATTACAGAGTTGGATGCCATTTCAACAGACCATCCCATTATGGTAACCCGTACATGCAGCCATATAAGTGTTTTGAACAGTCGGGCGTTAGAACTTGCCCGAATTGATGAAAACTCAGAGAATCCAAAAGGCGGGATTATTGAAAAGGATAAGGCAGGGAGGAATACAGGCAAACTAATTGAAACAGCAAATATGATAATGGCCGACATTGCAAGCTATTCAGAAAGTGAACTGTTGAAAGCAATGAAAATTGCGTCGGAGCATTTCATTGCCGCAGGCATAACTAGCATTCATGAAGCTGGTGCTTATGGTCCTGAAAGTTTCCGCTTAATGCAGCAAGCCATTAAAAGTAAGGATATACGTGTCCGCATTTATGCGATGGTAGGTTCATTGAATAATTCGCATGAATTTGTAAACAAAGTGGTATCTTCTGGAATCGTAACCGGAACTGGGGACGAAAGATTTAAAATTGGACCGGCTAAATTGTTTACGGATGGCAGCAGTACCGGTCCGACGATCGCTACCCGTGAGCCCTATTCGAGTGATCCTGGCAATTTTGGCATTCTTTATTATAAAGAAAAAGAAATCTATCAAGTATTAGGTCAGGCACATAAAAAAGGCTATCAGATCACAGTACACGCCCAAGGTGACAGGGCGATAGAGATGTATTTAAATTGTGTGGAAAAGGCTTTGAATGAAACTCCAAGAAAAGATCATAGACATAGGATTGAGCATGCTGGAATATCTGCGCCAGATTTACAACAGAGGATGAAAGAACTTGGAATCATCCCAATCCCCAACCCCCCATTTCCTTATGAATTCGGTGATATATATATCGAACACTACGGTAATAGGGTCAACCGCATGTACGCCGCCCGTGATTATATTGATAATGGCATCTTGGCCGCAGGTGGATCTGATGCTCCCATTACTGATCACGACCCTTTATTAGGCATACATGTTGCAGTTAATAGAAGAAGCAGGTCCGGTATGAAGATAGGTACGGTTCAATCGATTAGCGTAATGGAAGCCATTAAACTATACACATGGAATGGCGCCTTTGCGAGTTTCGATGAGGATGTCAAAGGCAGCATAGAGGTAGGGAAGCTAGCCGATCTAGTAGTATTGAATGATAGTATATTGAAAGTAGATCCTCAAAATATCAAGGATTTAAAAGTTGAATCAACGATTCTAAACGGAGAGATTCTCTATCATAGGGAAACATTGGTGGAAATATAATCTATAGGGACTATTAAACGACAAAGACCTTAAACTTCAATTTTGTTGCTTAAGCCAACCTATGTAGAATTTAGCAGGTTATCTAAAAGGGGGATATACATTATGAAAAAGCAAAAATTATTAATTAATGGTGAGAGACTGAGTCATACGCTCGAAAAATTTGCGGATTTTGGACGGACAGAAAACAACGGAGTCACACGGTTATCCCTGTCCGAGGAAGATCGATTAGTCCGTGATTACTTTTGCTCTTGTTGTAAAGAATTGGGGATGACCATTAAGGTTGATGACATGGGGAATATTTACGCTACTTTAACGGGACTTGAAGACAAACCGCCAATTGTTTTGGGATCACATATGGATACCGTGAAAAAAGGCGGGCGGTTTGATGGTATCTTGGGTGTAGCTGCCGGCTTGGAAGTCGTGCGGACGCTGGTGGAAAATAATATCCAGCCTAAAATTCCGGTAATGATCGTCAATTTTACGAACGAAGAAGGAGCCAGATTCGAACCTTCCATGATGTCATCTGGAGTTCTATCAGGTAAATTCGAGAAATCCATCATGCTGCAAAAGACGGATAGTGAAGGAACCACTTTCGAAAGTGCCTTAAATGCCATTGGATACGCAGGAAATGAAGAGTCCCGTTTAAAAGAAGCGACTGCATTTCTAGAATTGCATATTGAACAAGGGCCCATTCTTGAACGTGAATCGTTAACGATCGGTGTCGTTGAATGTGTCCTTGGAATGGTGTGCTATGAGATAGAAGTTACTGGAGAATCTGATCATGCGGGAACCACCCCGATGATTATGAGAAAGGATGCTTTCTTCACTGCAAATGGCTTGATTATGGAGGCTCGTCAGAAATTAGGCATGCTTGATGACGATTTGGTTTTTACGATTGGAAGGGTAAATGTGTTTCCTAATATCCATACGGTTATCCCTAATAAAGTAGTTTTTTCGCTAGAAGCAAGGCATAAGGATTTCAAGGTCATCGAAAAGGTGGAGGAAGTCATTGAAGGCCTTACAACCACAGGTATAGAAGGAGGCTGTGACATTCAAGTGAAAAAATTATGGGACAGGGATACCGTTTGGTTCGATAAATCAATTTGCAATTTGCTTGAACTATCGACCAATTCATTAGGTCTACCATATAAAAGAATGGTAAGCGGTGCTGGACATGATGCTCAGTTTATAGCTAGTTTTATACCGACTGCCATGGTTTTCGTCCCAAGCATCAAAGGTAAAAGTCATTGTGAAGAGGAACTTACTACTTGGGAAGATTGTGAAAAAGGCGTCAATGTAATATTGGAAACGGTCCTTGCCATCCAGTCCAATTAAGGCGAATATATGTTTTGTTGAAAGAAGGAAATGTCCGTAACTAACGTTTATGCTATCGAACCATCAGTTTTGTATGTAAGTCGACTTGACTGATGGTGATTCCATGTTAAGAACCTAACAAGGGGAGGGTATAATTTGAATGCTATTAAGCTATTGCTTTTTGTTCCATTCATAGGGTTCTTGGGTTTATTGCCCTATGCAAATAAAATAGAACCGTACATATTGGGAATGCCTTTTTTGTTATTTTGGGTTGCATTTTGGATGGTGATGGCTTCAGTAATTTTAATTATTGGGAATGCCTTTTTTGTTATTTTGGGTTGCATTTTGGATGGTGATGGCTTCAGTAATTTTAATGATTGTCTATAAGTTCGATCCTGATAATAAAGGGAGTGATCCTGAATGAATATCTCATTACTCATCATTTCCATCTTCTTGGTGCTCGCACTTTATTTAGGGATCAAAGCAAGAAAAGGGAAGGATATGGATATGGAGCAATTTGCCGTAGGGGGCAGGGGCTTCGGTACATTCTTCATTTTTCTGCTGATAGCAGGTGAAATTTATACAACTTTCACATTTCTGGGCGGAAGTGGGTGAGCTTACTCAAAAGGCGCGGCTGCTTATTATGTTCCCGCCTATATATTCTTAGCCTACGTCCTATCGTATTGGCTTGTTCCTAAAATATGGAGATACTCCAAACGCCATTCCATTATCTCTCAGCCGGAGTATTTTGCATCTAAATACAAGAGCCGATCAATGGGGATGATCGTGGCCRTATTGGGAAGCCTAGCTCTCGTTCCGTACATAGTCATACAGCTCAAAGGATTAGGCATCATTGTTTCAGAAGCATCTTATGGAGCGATTTCACCAGTTGCTGCAAGTGTTATTGGTGCTGTAGTCGTAACTACTTATGTAATGATTTCAGGCATTCATGGGTCAGCATGGACAGCCATACTAAAAGATTTCATGATTTTGGTTGTCGTTATCTTTTTGGGGATTTATATCCCATTTCATTACTTCGGGGGCATACAGCCAATGTTCGAGACAGTCCAAGCGGCAAAACCGGAAATGTTAGTTTTGGCGGATCACGGATTGAGTCAGTCCTGGTTTGTGTCCACCGTTTTGCTGAATGCACTGGGATTTTATTTACTGCCACAAACTTTCATGGTCGTTTTATCGTCGAATGGTGAAAGCACCCTTCGCAAAAATGCCATTGCTTTACCCTTATACACACTGTTACTGCTTTTCGTCTTTTTCATAGGATATGCAGCTATCATGGAAATCCCGGGCCTACAAGGAGCAGATGGAGATCTATCACTGTTAAGGCTGGCGATTCAAACATTCGATCCATGGGTGATAGGGTTTATCGGAGCTGCAGGTTTATTGACTGCCCTTGTACCGGCTTCAGTCATGCTAATGGCTGCATCGGTAGGTCTGACAAATAGCTTTTTCAAAGTTCTCGTACCTTCTGCGAGTGAAACACATCAATTGATCGTCTCAAGATTAATTATTATTGGTATCTCAATAATCGCTTTAATTGTTACGGTAACAGGCGGCGAGGCTTTGGCCATCTTGAATATCATGTCATATAGTTTAATAACCCAACTGGCACCTGCCTTGTTTTGCAGTTTACCAAAAAATAATATTATTAATAAGTATGGTGCGATGACAGGAATCTTGGCAGGCGTCCTAATCGTTTTATATGCGACAATTGCAGATGTTAAGGTTGCAACATTCCTGCCGGGTATACCGCATGTAATTAATGATATCAGTACAGGTGTCATAGCTTTGTTAATTAATATACTAGTAACATTCATTGTAAGTGCACTGACTAAACATATCGCTATGCAAGAGAATGAAATGAATGATTTGAATAAGATATCCTGATTTCGTTTAATCAAGTTTTCCATGGGGATTACTGACAGGATGAACTGGTAGGGCATGATTTGGGAGGGATTTCGTGAAAATTAACATAACGGCTTGCCAATTCCGTGTAGAAAATGTGTCAACTTTCAATGAATTTCAGAAACAGGTGGAAGAATTGATCAACCAAGTTCCCGAAGACTCGGATTATATCATTTTTCCTGAATTGTTAACTATCGGGTTATCAGCGACCTTTGGAATACAGGATGCTTCATCCGTTATGAGGATTGATGAATATACTAATCAATATAAAGAACTTTTCAGGTCAATTTCAAGAAAAAGAAAGCAGATCATTATTGCGGGCACGCATCTGGAACGCCGCGACAATGAATACTTCAATATTGCATACATTTTTGATAGGAACGGATCATACGTTGAGCATAAAAAAACTCATATCTTTCCTGCTGAAGCAAATTGGTGTACCTCTGAAGGCGATGATCTGGAGGTTTATTCCATTGGTCCGGTTAAGATTGGAATAGCGGTATGTTATGAAGCGGAGATACCTGAAATTTCAAGAATATTATCTGTGAACGGGGCCGACATCATTTTTTGTCCATCATACACGTTTACAGAGGCTGGTTTTTGGCGAGTTCGCCATTGTGCACATGCACGTGCAATCGAGAATCAGGTATATTTTGTTCATTGCCCCACAGTTGGTGAACCAGGGGCACCCCTGCCGGACGGATACGGTCGTGCCAGTATACTTAGCCCCTGTGACAGTGCTTGGCCAGCAAATGGTATAGTAGTTGAGGCTGAAATGAATGAACATACCATTATTACCGGTACGGTCGATATGGACGAACTTTATGAGAATCGAAAAAGTGGTGCAGCAACCACTTTCAATGATCGTAATCGCAGAAAAGATATGTATGAGAAGTATGTGCCTTATGAGAAGCTGTATTAATCGGTTGGAAAAGACTTATTAATACAATAGTTTCTCAGTTTGTAGACAAAAGGGGTTTGGAATTAAAACATCCCGAACCCCTTTTTGAAATTCCCTTTGCATTTTGCTCAATATTAAGGAATTGGGTCTCTACGAGCCCACTATGTTAGACCATTTTTGGACCTTGCCATGTCCAATTGGCCATCTTCTTTACATTCATGGCAGTGAAAGTGAGCATCGCCTGCTCGACAATTTTTTAAATCACCTTAAAGTAGTCCAACGCATGCCATGCTTTTCTTTTGCATCTGCGAAAATACGCTCAATCGTATCTTTACGTTTCGCATAGATAGGTTTTACATCTCGATGTTGACGCAGATAATCTGTTTCTTCCATATAATCTTGCCAAATATGACGTGTCACTACTTTTTGATGGTCTTTACTTTCGGTACACTTTGATAAAAATGGACATGAAATACAAATGTGTTTGGGTGATTTGTACTCGCGATAGCCCTCTTTATTCGTTGTTGAGTACTTTAAAATCTCGCAGAAGAATCCTTCTTTTGTTCGAGGACGTGTAAAMGGTAAAGCCAGTGTTATTTTATGACCAAATAGATGGCTTGTAATCGCCGGTGTTTTATAAGCTGCATCTGCGGCAACTGCTTCTGGTTTCCCAGCTTTTTCTTGAAGTCGTCCTTGTTACGCGCGTGTTTCCTTGCGATCGATTTTCTTTTCAAATTTCCGCTTATTCGCACTGGCTTTCACATGTGTGGAATCAACAAATACTTGTTCTGCATAATGGGTCAATTCGTCTTAACCGAAAGCCATTACCTATTTTATTGTCGAAGGAATCGAGAATTAACTTAATATACGAAATATATTGTCAAATGCATATTGCATATAATAGAATATATGTAACCATTTCATATTGTAATAATATAGATAGACACCCTATTTATACCTGTTACGATGTCTGTAATGGCAGGAGGCACAAAAGTATGTTTCATCAGAATACAGTATATATAGTCGGCGAATCGAAGGCAGCTTCTAATAACCCTATTACACAGCAATTCAACTGCTTTTTTATCGGGTTCGTCATTGATAGTGATACACATGAAATAGTGGATGTGGAATGCTCGACAACGATATCGCTTACATCAACGTTCATTCAATCCATGTTAGTGGGCAAATCCATTCTTCGACCCGATGAATTGGAGAAAGAAATTGAGAAACGTTACTTTGGGTCATCTCAGAAAGCACTGGCCGTCGCTCTAAGAAATGCGAGCATTAAATATCATCAACTTTATAAGTTATAGCTGCTTCATTTGTTATTCGCAATTGAAATCCAGCTGTTAAAGAGTGTGTAGGAGCTCTTTGGCAGCTGGATTTTTTTATGTAGGGCTTCGTTAGGCTTCACTGTCGAATTTGATTTCTTCTGCTTATTGTCTTTTTACCGAAGATGAAAATGACATTTTAGTTTAACAGAATCCCTTAAATATAAGGAGGTATGGGAAATGATTCAAGATGGTGTGATGTTTGTCTGTTTTTTATTGGCATTTACTGCCGTGATTGCGGTAGCGGAAAAAAAGATAGGAGGTAAGTTCTTCAAGTATGTTCCTGGTATTGTCCTTATTTATATTGGAGCTGCTCTGATGAAAACATTTGGGGTATTTTCAGATAGTGAATCAGTCGAAAGTGCATATAGCACCATACGTGGCCTCCTGCTGCCCGCCATGTTGATGCTCATGCTTTTGCAATGCGATATGCGAAAAATAATCAGACTTGGACCAAAGATGCTTTTAACTTTTTTTGCCGCTTCATTCAGTATCATCGGCGGGTTCACTCTTACTTACGTTTTAATGAATGGTTTTTATGCGGAAGGAACATGGAAGGCATTTTCTGCTTTAAGCGCAAGCTGGACTGGGGGGTCTGCCAATATGGTGATCTTGCAAGGCATACTCGATGTACCTGAAAATATTTTTGGCTATGCGTTAATCATGGATACAATCAATTATTCCATTTGGGTCATGTTCTTGTTTTGGCTGGTGCCTCTTGCAGGAAAATTCAATATTTGGACTAAAGCGGATACATCTTTCATTGATCAAATGACATCCGAGCTTGAAGCAGGGGAAACCGCCAAGACGGAATTTGGATTCGTGGAATTGATTGGTTTCTTGGCACTTGCTTTAATTGTATCAGCAGGGGCAACCAAAATTGGGGAAAGCCTGCCAGTACTGGGTGCCGCTGTGAATGGAACGACTTGGACGATCATCATCGCTTCGACTGTAGGTTTAATTCTGGCAGTCACAAAGGTTGGACGTATTGCCGGTTCCATGGAAATTTCAAAAGTCATGCTTTATATAGTCATTGGTTTAATTGCTTCCCATGCCGATTTTTCACAGCTGTTTCAAGCACCTGTGTATATTTTTTCCGGTTTTATGATTCTATTCTTTCATGGATTGATCATGGTCATTTTGGCCAAAATCTTTAAGTTGGATCTATTTACAATGGGAGTTGCCTCATTGGCCAATATAGGGGGTGTGGCATCAGCCCCTATATTGGCAGGTGCATTCAACCGTGCGCTAATACCGGTCGGGATTTTGATGGCTGTACTCGGCAGTCTTCTGGGTACCTATTTTGGAATTCTAACATCATATATACTCTCAAGCTTTTAAGGAAGGGTTGTTAATATGAAGATTGAAAGTTTACAAGTATCTGTGGAAACCTTGCCGCTTGTCAAGCCATTCAAAACTGCATTACGTACAGCAATGGAAATTGAAAATATCATGGTTTCGGTGAAGTTGGAAGATGGAACGGAAGGTTTGGGGGCAGCGGCCCCTACAGTTGCCATAACAGGTGATTCTGCAAATGGAATCATGACCATCATTGAAGAAGTGATCACGCCACATCTAATTGGCCGCGACATCGAGAATATCAACGCATTGTCTCAGCTAATCCAATTATCCTGTGTAGGAAACACAAGTGCAAAAGCTGCTGTTGAAATCGCCTTATATGACGCAGTCAGCAAACGATGGCGGCTCCCTTTATATCAATATCTGGGTGGTAAATCAAATGTCCTGAAAAATGATATGACAATCAGCGTTGATGAACCCGAAGTAATGGCAAAGGCGGCATTGTCCCTCATCGATTGCGGATTCTCGACAATGAAGATAAAGCTGGGGAAAGACTGGAAGAGTGACGTAGAGCGGGTTGCCTGCATTCGTGCTGCTGTTGGCGATCAAGTTATTATCAGGATTGACGCAAATCAAGGGTGGACAACAAAACAAGCAATTTCAATCATTCATGAACTCGAGGAAAGGAAGCTGAACGTTGATTTGGTGGAGCAACCCGTGCAAGCCCATGATATCGAAGGTTTAAAAGAAATAAAGAGGTGCGTCCAAGTGCCCATCATGGCCGATGAAAGTTTGTTTTCCCCTCGTGATGCCATGAGGCTCCTGAATGAACATGCTGTTGATTTCCTTAATATTAAATTAATGAAAACAGGAGGCATCCGACGCGCACTTCAAATCGCGGATTTGGCAGAAGCAGCTGGGGTGGAATGCATGATCGGCAGTATGATGGAATCATCCGTGAGCGTAGCAGCCGCGGCTCATCTAGCAACCGCCCATCCAAATATAACGAAGATTGATTTAGATGCACCATTATGGATTAAGGATGAACCATTTGAGGGCATTCGATTTGCGAAAGATCAACTTCTCGTTTCCGAGAAACCTGGACTAGGAGTCAAGAGGAAATCCTCATTTACTCAATAAAAACTATTTCGAAAGGGTGATTATTTTGAAAAGGTTAACAGTTTTAGTGATATCTTTATTTACTATCGGTATTTTAGTATTCAGTCCCAATGAAGCTAGTTCAAGAGAGAAGGAGAGAATTGCCTATGTAGATGTAGCTGTGGCCACTCTTTGGACGGAGCCGGGATTATTAAGGGACATCGATGCCCCTTCTGCATCGAATCCCGTCGATTTGAATGCATGGATACACTCCATGAATTATGAAGACAAACTGTGGCTTGTGGGTAACCTGGAAACCCAAGCATTATATGGTTCTAAAGTGACCATTCTTGAAGAGCGGGGTGAATGGGTGAAAGTTGCTATTGCCAATCAGCTGACACCCCGTAATGATGCAGGTTATCCTGGATGGATGCCAAAAGGGCAATTGAAATCAGGAAAATCCTTAGAGAAGCAGTTTAATAGAGGGTTTGCCCTTGTAACTGCTCCAAAGACTTGGCTTTATTCGGATTCGAAAAATCGGTCAAAATTCATGGAGGTCAGCTTCGATACACGCCTTCCGCTATTACAGGTGAAAAAAGATAAAGTGAAGGTGATGACACCAAGTAATGGAGCAAAATGGATAGAAACGAATGACTTGTCCGTTTATCAAGACGAAAGTCAAATTCCAGTTCCAACCGGTAAGGACATTGTAGAATCAGGGAAAGATTTTTTAGGACTTCCTTACCTTTGGGCTGGAATGTCCGGTTTTGGATTTGACTGCTCTGGCTTTACCTATACCATGTACCATGCTAACGGAATAACGATCCCAAGGGACTCTTCCATTCAGGCGCTTCATGGTAAAAAGGTGGAACAGGAAAATCTTCAACAAGGCGATTTACTATTTTTTGCCTATGATAAAGGAAAAGGTAAGGTGCATCATGTTGGAATGTATATTGGTGACGGGAAAATGATTCATTCTCCAAACAGCTCTACACATGTAAGGATAGATGAAATAAAAACATCGGGATACGGAGAGGAATATGCCGGAGCAAGAAGATATATCGATTGATTTTAAAAAAGCCTAAGAGCACCGAGCTCTTAGGTTTTTTCGTATTTAAAACAAGATTTTTCAAGCGTTAGAATTAGCAATGAACACAGCTGTGTTTTTTTTAACAAAATAAATTGAATTGGCTACTACCTAGGTTTTCGAATTACATATATCAATAAGGTAAAATATGGTATAATTAATTACGGAATTTTCATTATATTATAATATTAGGGGTTGCAAATGATGATCACTTTTCCCAAACCTAATGTTGAGCAACCTAAAAAATAACGATTCGATCTCCAGGCCATCATAGGAAGGGTATGTAATGAACACCAGTTGCTTCTCAACCGGACTAACTGCAAAATCAGCAATGGAAAAAGTTCGTAAATTTTATTCTATCGTCTCTTAATTCTATTTCTCCCCTTGGAATTTTCACCATTGGATAGCCAAAGTAATTCTTTATTTCATTTTCAATAATCCTTCCTCCTRATAACCATGATTTTGAAAATTTTACCACGATAAAACCCATTAATTCAATATAAAAATTACCTTTGTTTTTACAATAAGGCTGTTTTCACATACTTTGTTGCTATTTACCAGGTAGTGAGTTGTGGTTGATTTCCCCTCCAGATGCTCGCTTTCCTTGGTGCGGGCGGTGAGCCTCCTCGGCGTAAACGCCTGTGGGGTCTCACC
>NZ_JBFUHM010000082.1:0-12154 GCF_056402395.1 Peribacillus sp. P4_B1 | reverse complement strand
GCTGAAGGGAGAAAGGCAATGAGACTTATAAAGAATACGAATAATATCGTTTTCCCGATACCTTGGCTTTGAAAGGAAGCGATATCTTTAGGAGAATATATGCTTACCCATAGTTGTTTGAATATGTTCAATGTTTTCAGCACCTAACTATATAAGATTCCTAACCAATTTTAACTATTTGGGAAAAATAAAACAACCTGTTTTCTGCTTCAATGGTTTCAACCATTAATAAAGAGGCAATTATGGAGTGATAGAGGCAAAAATAATAAATGAAATGAGAAAGGGCGTTTTTAGTTATGGATACACTATTTTGGATAATAATTATCCTCATGTTCATAATGGGCTTTGTCGGTCTGATTTTTCCGATCATCCCAAGTGTTTTATTCATATTCGGCGGAATATTGTTATATGGACTATTTTATTCCTTTGAACCATTTGGCTGGTTTTTCTGGACTGTCCAAATTTTATTCGTCATCCTTTTATTCGCAGCTGATTATATAGCAAACATGGTTGGAGTCAAAAAATATGGCGGCACGAAAGCGGGGGTTTGGGGCAGTACGATTGGGCTTCTGGTCGGACCATTCGTGATTCCGTTCGTCGGAATTCTAATAGGCCCATTTATCGGGGCATTCTTGGCGGAAATCCTAGTCCATAAAAAAGACCTGGTTACTGCTTCTAAAATCGGCCTTGGTTCCGTTGTAGGTTTTATAAGCAGCGTAATCACCAAAGGCATCATTCAACTTCTGATGATAGGATATTTTATATACGTGGTATTCTCATAGGAAATAAAATCGAAAAATGAAAAATTGAGGCATAAGGTTTGAAACGGTTACAAAAATTTGATACGCTATTGCTAGCGAGCTTCAGGTATCTTTTCAGAACTGAAGCCCTCAAAAAAAACAGCTTACATAGGGAGGAATTTTATAATGGCTTTTGAACTTCCACAATTACCGTATGCATATGATGCATTAGAACCACACATCGACAAAGAAACAATGAACATTCACCACACTAAACATCACAACACATATGTGACGAACCTGAACAATGCCCTAGAAGGCAACCAAGAACTTCTAAGCAAAAGCGTTGAAGAAATTGTCGCTAACCTTGACGCAGTACCTGAAGCTGTACGTACAGCTGTACGCAACAATGGTGGCGGACATGCTAACCACACATTATTCTGGGAAATCCTTTCACCTAACGGCGGCGGACAACCAACTGGTGAATTAGCAGATGCTATCACTTCTAAATTCGGAAGCTTTGACAGCTTTAAAGAAGAGTTCGCTAAAGCGGCTACTACTCGTTTTGGATCTGGCTGGGCTTGGCTTGCTGTCAACAACGGCGAATTGGAAGTAACAAGTACACCAAACCAAGACAATCCATTATCAGAAGGTAAAACTCCACTTCTTGGATTGGACGTTTGGGAACATGCTTACTACCTAAACTATCAAAACCGTCGTCCTGAATACATCAATTCTTTCTGGAATGTTGTAAACTGGGATGAAGTTGCAAAACGTTACAGCGCTGCAAAATAATTAGTAAGAAAAAGACAGGAACTCCTTTACAGGAAATCCTGTCTTTTTTTTGTTTATATATAGATGGCAGTATCTATAAGGTAACCAGTGTAAATGCAACTACTTCTCTGTCTTCGCCGGCCGAAGAGTTTTCTTTACTTTTTTTACATAAATACCCTTGTTTTTTCAAACACTAGAGTGGAATTTAAAGGAGAGTTAAAACAATGGGTATTTTAGAGAGATGGTTGGGTGAAACGGGGGGGAAGAAGGATCTGCACCTCCTTTTGTTTATTGGCGGTCTGTACAGCCTTAGCATTGCTTTATCCAATACATTCGTTAATGTGTACTTGTGGAAACAATCCGGTCAAATTGTTGATATTGCCGTATATAATCTAACCGTGGTGCTTTTTCAACCGCTTACCTTTGTCTTTGCTGGCAGGCTGGCGAAAAAAGTCGATCGAATCATTGTTTTGCGTCTAGGTGTAATCTTTTTGGCCCTATTTTATTTAACTGTCCTTTTGGTCGGCACACGGGCAACGGATTTTCTTTGGCTGCTCGGTGCACTGTTAGGAATGGGCTATGGGTTTTATTGGCTAGCGTATAATGTATTGACGTTTGAAATTACTGAACCGGAAACTAGAGATTTCTTCAATGGTTTTTTAGGGATTTTATCATCCCTTGGGGGGATGGTGGGTCCTATTCTTTCAGGGTTCATCATTTCAAGGCTTGAAAAATTCACGGGATATTCCATTGTATTCGGCTTGTCTTTGTTATTGTTTTCCGTTGCGGTATTTCTTAGTTTTTCGTTGAAAAGACGTCCAGCCCATGGGAAATATTTTTTTCGTCGGATATTGCAAGAACGTAAAAAAAATCGTAATTGGCTCTTGATCACTCGTGCACATTTTTTTCAAGGGATACGAGAGGGCACATTCATGTTCATCATTTCAATCACCGTTTTCATTCAGACGGGTAGTGAACTTGCCTTAGGGAGCTATGGTCTGTTAAATTCAGCCATATCATTCGTTGCGTATTTTTTTGCTTCTCGATATATAAAACAGCCGATGCGAAAGAAAGCGATTCTTATTGGAGGAATCCTGTTGTATGCAGGAGTCTTATTGATTGCAATTGATATCACATTCGGAAAGCTTCTCATTTATGGGGCGATTGTTGCTACCGCTTATCCTATTCTTTTGGTCCCATATATATCATTGACTTATGACATTATAGGCCGCGCTTGGAAAGCAGCGGAAATGAGGATTGAATATATCGTAGTCCGGGAGCTGTTCGTACATTTTGGAAGGATAGTATCCATATCAGGATTCATTCTTTCGGTCATGTTTTTCGACCTAAAGCAAATGCTTCCGATTTATCTGTTAATCGTCGGGGCAGGGCATACGGCCATATATTGGTTTGTACGAAAAATCGATATCATTGACCAAGATTGAAAAGAGGCCATAAAGGCCTCTTTTCAATATCCATGACTTACGGTTTAGATATTATGAGCCGTAAGTCACTTTTTGTGTAATGTTCATTAGATGTTTAATATTTCTAGAACACTAAGGTAGAAAAAAATATAAATGTTCTATAGAATAGTAAAGGACTATTATGACTATGTAAAAAGGATGTGTGGCTTAGTGTGAATAAAAAGAAAAAGAAAAAGACGCATGTGCCTTTCAGATTGAATATTCTTTTCTTTTTAGTGTTTGTTTTGTTTTCCGCTCTCATTTTACGCTTGGGTGTTGTACAAATTGTTTATGGTGATGATTACCGGCGTGAGATTGAAAAAACAGAGGAAGTGACCGTGAATAATTCGGTGCCCCGTGGAAAAATGTATGACCGAAATTTAAAACTGATGGTCGACAACCAACCACTGGATGCAATTACATATACACGAAAGCAAGGTACGAAACAAACAGAAATGGTGGAAACGGCTGAGAAACTCGCGAAGTTGATCGAAAAAGATACGAATAAAGTAACTGAGCGTGATAAAAAGGATTTTTGGATTTTAAATCATCCAAAGTTGGCCGCCAAAAAAATTACTGATAAAGAGAGAAAAAAGGTCGAACAGGGCGAGCTGGAAGAGAGTGATTTGTATAAGCTTCAGCTCAAAAGGATTACGGAGGATGAAGCAAAGCTTTCGAAAAAGGATATGGAAACCCTTGCCATATACAGGGAATTTGCTAGCGGATATGCGCTTACTCCACAGATTGTGAAAAACAAAAAAGTGACGAAGGAAGAATTCGCCAGAGTGAGCGAAAACCTTGATTCGCTTCCTGGGGTCGATATATCAACGGATTGGGATCGTTTTTATACGTATAATAAAACCCTTAAATCTGTATTGGGTAAAGTTTCTTCGTCTGAAGAAGGATTGCCTAGTGAAAGTCTGGACTATTACCTGGCACGTGATTACAGCCGGAATGACCGTGTAGGAAAGAGCTATATCGAGCAGCAATATGAAGATATCCTCCAAGGGCAGAAAGCAAAAGTAAGGAATGTGACCGATAAATCAGGAAATATAGTCGATTCAGAAGTGATTACTGAAGGCCAGCGCGGAAAAGATCTTATATTGACAATCGATATGGATTTACAGCTAGCAACAGAGAAAATCATTGAAAAGCAATTGATTGCGAAGAAGAAAATGGGTAACACCAAATTCTTGGATAGGGCCTTTGTCGTCATGATGGATCCCAATACAGGAGAAGTTTTAACGATGGCTGGTAAGAAATATGAGAAGGATCCGAAAACAGGGAGATCTTCCATAGAGGACTTTGCATTAGGAAATATCACGACTTCCTATACGATGGGTTCTTCCGTAAAAGGTGCTACCGTTTTAACTGGTTATCAGCAAGGTGCGATCCAGCCAGGTACATACTTTTATGATACAAAACTTAAGATCAAGGGAACAAAAGCAAAAGGATCATATAGTAACTTCGGGAACATTAATGATTTGACTGCCTTAAAGGTATCCTCGAACGTTTATATGTTCAGAACGGCGATTAATATTGCCGGTGCACATTATGTTCCGAATGAGCCATTGAATATTAGTTCAAGCGCCTTTTCAACCATACGGAATTCATTTGCCCAGTTTGGCTTGGGTACACGCACTGGGATTGATTTGCCGAATGAAATGAGCGGATTCAAAGGTTCCGAAACATCTCCTGGTAAGCTGCTTGACCTTGCAATCGGACAGTATGATACGTACACACCAATGCAGCTTGTGCAATATGTTTCAACCATTGCGAATGGTGGAAATCGCATGAAGCCGCATATGGTTAAGGAAATTCGCGAACCGGTTGATGATAACGAAGAATTGGGTCCTGTCGATGAAGACATTTCACCGACAGTCATGAATCGTCTGGATATGAAGGAAGATTGGATAAAGCGTGTGCAGAGCGGTTTCGAGAAAGTAACGATGGAACAAGGCGGAACAGCCTATACGTATTTTGGTAAGAAACCATATACGGTAGCGGCTAAAACTGGAACGGCGCAAGCGTTCTATGATGGTCCGAACCGAACGGATTATAGCGAGCCTCAAGATACGATGAATATCACACTCGTCGGTTATGCACCTGCTAAAAATCCGGAGGTTGCTTTTGCTGTCGTTGTTCCGTGGGCATATCAAGGACATACGGGCCACAGTATGAGCAAAGAAATAGGTGAAGAAATCATGGATACTTATTTCAAACTGAAAAAAGAACGGGCTAAAAAGGAAAATACTGAAACCTCGACTGATTTGAAAGTGGAGAATGGTAAAGACGTTCAAAAAGACCAGGCTGAAGTTAGAAAAAGCCAGGAAAATGAATAAAAAGGCTAAAAACACGTTTTTGGGTAAAACCGAAAACGTGTTTTTTTAGGTCGCGATGAATCCAGTTTTGGCATCTTTACAATTCGTACACAATAATTTACTGAATATTTACATTTGCTTCAAATGGGGTTCACAGTATAAAAGTATGATGTGTTTGTAGGACAAAATATTCATATAAAATTCTTAGGGGGATTTACAARTGAGACGTTTCAAGGGTATGGCAATGACCGTAATGATGGGTGGAGTAATTGCAGTTGCGGCGGGTTGTGGATCCGATGATACTAAGACAAGCAGCAGTGAAGGAAAAGGATCAGGCAAACTGCAGGGAGAAGTGATAACGGATGGTTCCTCAACGGTCTTTCCAATCATGGAGGCAGTTGCAGAAGAATATATGGCTACACAACCTGATGTAAAAGTATCAGTTGGATCATCAGGAACAGGCGGAGGATTTAAGAAATTCATCGCTGGTGAGACGGATTTAAGCAATGCATCCCGACCTGTCAAGGAAGAAGAAAGTACGATGCTTGATGAAAAGGGAGTTAAATATACAGAGTTGAAATTGGCATTTGACGGGATTTCAATCGTCGCCAATAAAGATAATGATTTCATCGATTCACTAACAGTTGAAGAACTCCAAAAACTGTGGGTTGATAATGGCAAGGTGAAGAAATGGTCTGATATACGTCCCGAATGGCCGAATGAAGAAATAAAATTCTACTCTCCGGGAACAGATTCAGGCACATATGATTATTTCAATGAAGTGATCCTTAACGAAAAACCAATGGTGGAAAATGCTACGCTTTCAGAAGATGATAATGTTCTTGTACAGGGTGTAGAAGGTGATAAAAATGCGATTGGGTTCTTCGGTTATGCCTACTATGCAGAAAATAAAGATAAGTTAAAGATCGTTTCCATCGACAACGGCAAAGGTGCTGTTGAGCCAACACATGAAACAATTAAAAGTGGGGAGTATGCCCCATTGTCACGTCCGCTATACACATATGTAGCTAATAAGTCGGTAGCTGAAAAAGAACAAGTGGCAGATTATACTCAATTCGTCATTGAAAATGCTGGAGATCTTGCTGAAGAAGTGGGTTATATCAGCCTACCGGAAGAAGAGTACAAGAAAGATCTTGATAAATTGAAAGAACTTGAAAAATAATCGATATTACAGGCTACTGAAATCCCGTCTTGACTCGTTTAAGGCGGGGGTAACAGCTTGTAAATCCAAATATTGCGTGTCTGAAATGGAGGATGCAAGTTGGAACTGAGAAAAACAGAAAGCTATTCTGTACAGCAAATGATCCTGGAAAAGAAAAGGAAGAAAAAAATAAATATAGAAAAAATCATACCTAAACTATTGTTCTTTACTGCGGCAATTTCTGTTTTTACTACAATCGGGATTATCCTGACGCTTATATTTGAAACATTCATCTTCTTTGACAAAGTTTCCATCGTCGAATTTTTTACAGAGGCTAAATGGCTGCCATTTGCATCCACCCCTTCGTATGGGATTATGCCCCTTGTCGTTGGAACATTGAAGATAACAGTGATAGCAGCGGTGGTTGCAGTTCCAATAGGGCTTGCAACAGCCATTTTCTTGAGTGAATATGCATCAGAGAATACGCGGAGAATCATCAAACCGATTTTAGAAGTTTTAGCTGGGATTCCTACTATCGTTTACGGCTTCTTTGCCTTAACTTTTGTAACACCGGTTTTGCGGGATTTATTTCCTTCCCTTGATATGTTCAATGCCTTAAGTCCTGGGATCGTTGTAGGGATCATGATCATGCCGATGATAGCCTCTTTGTCGGAAGATGCCCTTGTATCAGTGCCGAAGTCGATTCGCGAAGGTGCATATGCTTTAGGGGCAACGAAACTTGAAACGACAATTAAAGTGGTATTGCCAGCAGCCATTTCAGGAATTGTGGCATCCATCGTTCTTGCTCTATCCAGAGCGATCGGGGAGACCATGATTGTGAGTGTTGCAGGTGGCTCGACTCCAAATATGAGCATGGATGTCACTTCATCGATCCAAACGATGACCGCCTATATCGTACAGGTCAGTTCGGGGGATGCAGGGTATGGGACAACGATTTACTACAGCATATATGCGGTTGGAATGACACTGTTCGTCTTTACGCTTGTCATGAATTTACTGGCGCAGTTCATCTCTCGCAAGTTCAGGGAGGAATATTAAGACATGAAACTGATAAACAAAAGTCATGTTGCAAAAAAAATGCCCGTTAGGCTGGCTGTTAACACGATTTGTAAAGGATTATTCTTCTTGGCAACATTGGTTGGCCTCATTGTATTGGCCATCTTATTTTATCGGATATTCACTCAAGGAATTGGTCATCTGAATGGGGATTTCCTTCAGAATTTCGCTTCCAGGAGACCAGAGGACGCTGGTATAAAAGCAGCTCTAATCGGTTCAATATGGTTGATGGTAGTCGTGGCTCCAGTTTCCCTGCTGCTTGGTGTCGGAACGGCGATTTATTTAGAGGAATATGCGAGAAAGAATTGGATCACCACTTTTATCAAAGTGAATATTTCCAATCTGGCAGGTGTCCCGTCAATTGTATTTGGACTGCTGGGCTTAACGGTTTTCGTCCGGGCGCTAGCCTTGGACCGGTCCATATTGGCAGCAGGCTTGACCATGAGTCTTCTCGTTCTCCCGGTCATCATAGTAGCTGCCCAAGAGGCCATACGTGCCGTACCTCGTGATTTAAGGGAAGCTTCATTTGGAATGGGTGCAACAAAGTGGCAGACAATATTGAAAGTGGTCCTCCCGGCTGCTATACCTGGCATTTTAACTGGTGGAATACTTGCCTTGTCGCGGGCAATCGGTGAAACGGCGCCATTGGTGGTGGTTGGCATACCGATGTTCATCGCCTTTTTGCCTCAAACGGTCATGGATACATTTACAGTGCTGCCAATGCAAATCTATAATTGGACATCTCGTCCACAGGAGGAATTCCAGCAGGTTGCTGCAGCGGGAATCATCGTTTTGCTCTTCCTGTTAATTTTCATGAATTCAATAGCGGTTTTAATTAGGAATAAATTCCAGAAAAGATATTGATGGGAGGAAGGAAGCATGAATATGACCTTAACGAGAGAAAAAAAGTCACCGGCAATCGGGATCGAAAATGTCGAGTCCGGTGTCTTGACGGAAAAGGTGTATGAAACGTCCAATCTCAATTTATGGTACGGTGAAAACCATGCTTTGAAAAATATTAATCTTGATATGCATCAAAATGAAGTGACTGCCATCATCGGGCCTTCAGGATGTGGGAAATCCACCTACATCAAAACATTGAACCGAATGATTGAACTGGTTCCTGATGTTAAAACGACAGGTCAGATTAAATATAGGAACAGGAATATCCTCGATCAGTCCTATAAGGTGGAAGATTTAAGGACACAGGTGGGGATGGTCTTTCAAAAGCCTAATCCCTTTCCTAAATCAATTTATGAAAATGTTGTATACGGACCAAGGATCCATGGTATCAAAAATAAAAAAATCCTTGATGAAATCGTTGAAAAAAGTTTAAAAGGTGCAGCGATTTGGAATGAAGTGAAAGACCGCCTTCATGAAAATGCATATGGACTTTCAGGTGGACAGCAACAGCGACTTTGTATCGCCAGATGTTTGGCAATCGAGCCGGATGTCATTTTAATGGATGAACCGACTTCTGCTCTTGATCCGATTTCCACTTTGAAAATAGAAGAATTGGTCCAAGAAATGAAAAAGGAATTCAGCATCATAATCGTTACCCATAACATGCAGCAGGCAGCACGTATCTCTGATAGAACAGCCTTCTTTTTAAATGGAGAAGTCATCGAATACTCTGATACCAATACCATCTTCTCTAATCCGAATGATAAAAGAACAGAAGATTACATTACCGGACGCTTCGGTTAAAGAGAAAGGGAGATGCGATAATGATCGTTCGTGAAAATTTCGAGCTTCAATTGAAAGAGTTACAAGGGAAAATCGTGGAACTGGCCAATTTAGCTTCCGGCGCCATTTCAAAATCATTTACCGCACTGGAAAACAAGAATGTTGAAGAGGCTCTTGAAGTTATTGATGATGATACAATAGCTGATTTGCTGGAAGAGGAAATTAATGACTTTGCTATTTTACTGATTGCTAAGCAACAGCCAGTTGCGATTGATTTACGGCGTATCATCGCTGCCATAAAAATAGCTTCAGATATTGAGCGGATGGCGGACTTTGGGGTCAATATCGCTAAATCGGCCATCCGAATCGGTGACCAGCCATTTATTCTGCCTTTAACACCTTTAAAGCAGATGCATGATATTACCCTAAAGATGATTGAACTTTCGATAGAAGCATTTGAGAAGGAAGATGTTGTACTTTCAAGAGAAATCATTGAAATGGATGATGAGGTCGATCGCTTTTATGGAGAGATGATTCGAGGTCTCCTTCGGCTTTCAGATGAAAAAAACATTCAGCAGATCACACAGCTTTCCTTAATTGCCCGATATTTAGAAAGAACGGCTGATCATACAACGAATATCGCAGAGAATATTTATTTCCTAGTAAGAGGGAGATATGTCAGCAGGAATGAATGAACCCAATCCTAATTGAAATAAAGAGAGGCTTTTTCTCGGACATCGTCCATTTAAAAGTCTCTCTTATTCATTAATGTGTCAAAGTGTGGGCCAATTGTCTATATGTCATATTATTCGTAACCACAAACTCGCCGATTTGAACTTTTTTTGCGAAATCATGTTCATTCATATAAGCTTCAAATCCTGCAGCATCATCGATGACCTTTTCCTTTGAAAGCCTATTGGCAATTTCGCTTGTGGTCATATTCKCTTTCACTTCCATGGTATAGGAGACGATGGAGTGATCTTTTTTTGAAGCTTCTTTCTCTTTTATTTCTTTATCCGCATCCTTTGACTGATGGACAGTTCTTTTAGCTTCCTCGATAGGAAGTGAAACGACAAATCCCTCATTCTCTAGCAATTCCTTAGCTTCCTCCGTAGTCGGAGTGGTACCATCGATTATTCCGGTACCGTAATAAAATCCTGTAAAGATTGTTGTTGTAAGGATGATACCGGCGGAAAGGCCTTGCAGTCTTGCTTTATTCATCTTTATTCACCCGCAATCTTTGTTGCTTGATCACTGAGATGGTTTGTTCCTTTGTTAAAGAGGATTGTTTTGCGATTTGGTCCAAAGAAAGACCTTGGCTATATAAGGATAGAACCTGGGTTTTTAGAATTTCATGAATGGGTTCGATATCATTGGAAGTGACAGGTGATTTAGTCTTTAAAGGAGGAATCGGGTCATCCTGGATAATGAATTCCTCTTCAAGAATTTTCACTTTCTTCTTTAATTGGTAGATATCCTGCATATAGGTTATCGTCATCTGTTCTAAATCTTCTTCTAATTTGGCAACTTTATCTTTACTGATAAAGGAAATGATAAGAATGATGATCGCTAATGAAAAAAGAAGGATTATAAGGATTTCCATGTTTACACCCCAGAAGATAATTTTCGACATATACTTATATTTTACACATATTTTTAAAAAATTGGAGATTTTTATATCTTGGATATGGCAATAAACTACATTAATGGTCTGTTTGGTTTCAAATTATTGTCGAAAAGCCTCATGACTATCGATGAAGAAAAAAATTCAGGCATGAAAACGGGAAAAAAACCTTTAAAAGATAACTTACATAAAATTCGACAAAAAGTGTTTATTGTCCATCAGCCAATTCAGTGCTAACATAAAGATAGAATAAAAAGAAAAGACGAAATATTATGAATAGTTAAAAATCAGCGAACCTATAAGATAAGAAAATGGTGTGCAGATTCTAAGTGGAAAGTTTCACTGTCAGCGCCTAATGATAAGTTATATAAGGATAAAAAAGGGGAAGGGATGATTATATGAATTCGCTATTCGCATATATGCCGCAGGATAACCAGGATCTATATCGTAAGGGATTAAAGGCTGGGTTATGGATGGATGAGAGTTTTGATTGGTATCCTGAGGAAGACATGATGAGTCATCCTAATGGAGAGATCCGGACACTTTCGCAAACTTATACCCAGGGTCAGGTGACCTTTTCGAAGTTCACGATTAGGAATACTTCATTTGAGACTAAGCGTCCTAAAGTGTTTTTTCACTATGAAAACGCTTTCGAAAGACAGGCGGTGGCTTTTTACAGCCCGAATGAAAGGGCGATTTTACATGTAGCACCTCAATCGATTGCCTTACTGGGTGGATTGGTGAAAGGGAAAAGCATCTCTCAATATTGCATCCAAGGTAAGGGAAGCCTTTATCAAGAGGGATGCTTCAAATCACTGAAAGAAGGGCTCCTGGCTTATTCACCGCTTGCCAAAGGCGAAGTTACCAGCGTGTTTACATTAGAGACGGAAATCTTACCTAAGGAATGTATAGAAGCTGTGGCTTGGGTCATTCATGCTGAAACGAAAGAAGAAGCGAAAGTCATAAATAATCAGCTTCTTCTGACGATGCAAAACGTGAACAATTAAAATTAAAAAAAGTTAATGTTGGTTTTCCCAAAAAACATACTAGCAATTCGCATTGAATAATGATATTATAGAAAAGTCCTATGTGAAAAAGTCAATATGTTTGGAGGGAAATACACAATGCGCGTAAATATTACATTAGCTTGCACTGAATGTGGAGACCGTAACTATATTTCTAAAAAAAATAAACGTAACAATCCAGACCGTCTTGAGCTTAAAAAATACTGCTCAAGAGAAAAACGCAGCACGACTCACCGTGAAACAAAGTAAGCAACAGGATTTTTCCTGTTGTTTTTTTTTTGC
>NZ_JBFUHM010000081.1:0-12167 GCF_056402395.1 Peribacillus sp. P4_B1 | reverse complement strand
TTTTAGGCTCTTTTCGTAAAGATTGTTGTTTTTAAAACGAAACTATTTAAGGTTGATTGGAGCGGAAGTGCGAGACTCCGGGAGCAGCGGGACAGGTGAGACCCCACAGGCGTTTACGCCGAGGAGGCTCACCGCCCGCCCTGCGGAAAGCGAGCATCTGGAGGGCAAATCAACCACAACTCACTACCTGGTAAATAGCAACAAAATATGTGAAAACAGCCTACTTTTAAGATCATATTTACCTCAATAGCAGATTGGCTGCCCCCATTATTTATATAACTTTGGAAAACCTGGATCTTGAATTCCTTGGAATAAGTTAAAATTCATCTCCCTTTTTTAGCCATAATAAAGTCCCCTCCAAGTAATAGTGTAACATCCATGTTTTTTCATGGACTTTTTACACTTTCTACTTTAAGGGGATAATATCACTTATGGGTCTTTTTTTAATCGATGTCAAGCTTGATTTGTCCGTTTTTTACACATTTGAATATTTATACTTTTGGATTTATTGTGTATAATGTAAGCAATCGGTTAAAAATGAGGATTGATATATTGATGTTCAAATGCTTGGAATTCAAAGATTGTTTTGGACATAAGGTCACCATTTCAGAAATACCTGTCTTACTGCCTAGTGATCCGAATTTTTTTATGTTGACCGTGCGTTTGGAAGTATTTGTAAAGAAAGTTTTTGCTAATAAAGATCATAAAGAAAATTACTCATTTAAGCATTACTTAGCATCCGTACTCAAATGGCCCGTATATAACAAGATTTTTTTTGGGGGCTTACTCAATAATGCGTGATGCGGACTGACCCATAGCTAACTTCTCCGATAAAAGAGATGCCACGAATGCCATGTTAATCGGCATGCGTTCGGGTTAGCTCATGGGTCGGTTTTTTTTTGTGATCATTTCAATAGATGAGTATTCTCTCACTTGAAAAAGATAACATTTGGTTTGAATGCGTACCTTTAATAGGTATAATACAATAGATATGTTAATTAGGGATGTGTAATCATGAATAAAGTAAAAATAGTAACAGACTCAACAGTCGATATGACACCGGAAGAACTAGAATATTATGATATAACAATGGTTCCTTTATCGATCTATATAGATGGGGAATCTTTTTTGGATAAGGTTGAAATAGAACAAGAAGAATTCCTGAAAAGGATGAACCGATCAAAAGAACTTCCAAAAAGCTCACAACCAGCCGCAGGTACCTTTGTGGAGGTATATAATGAACTTGGAAAAGACGGCAGTGAGATTATTTCCATTCATATGACAGGTGGCATGAGCGGCACTGTACGCTCAGCGGAAAGTGCAGCAAGCATGTCTGAATCGAAGGTTACCGTTTTTGACTCGAAATTCATTTCAAAAGCAATGTCATTCCAGGTGATCGAGGCAGCGAAGATGGCGAAGGAAGGGAAATCCGCAGCAGAGATAATCGATCGCTTGAAACACATTAAAAAGCAGTCAAGTTTAATCATTGTCATAGAAACACTTGATAACCTCGTTAAAGGCGGAAGGATTGGCAAAGTTTCTGCATTTATCGGTTCATTGCTGCACATAAAGCCGATTGCACTTCTGGACGATGGTGTCCTGAATCCTGTATCCAAAGCCAGGAGCCAGTCACAGGTAGTGAAGTTCATCATTAAGAAATTCAAAGAAGATACACAAGGCAAAAAAATTAGCGGCATTGGTTTTGTACATGCAAATGGTTTTGAAATCGCAGATAAAGTCCGCCAGGCCATTGCAGATTTAACAGGGTATCAAGACATAAAGATAGAAGCAACCACTGCCGTTGTCAGTACCCATACAGGTGAAGGCGCCATGGCAATCATGTATTATTGGGACTGATAAGGATAAAGCTGCATGAAATTGCGTATGGGAGATGTCTTTCATTTGTAAAATTGTCTTAAATTCGTAAAAGTGTTGCTGTCCTCATTCCTATTGGTCTGTTAGAATAAATAAAGTAACAGAATATTTTATACATAAAGGACGGGGTAGGGATGAGAAAGCTGCGTTTGCGTATGGCAGCTATGGGGGCATCAATTTTATTGCTGTTGACAGCATGCGGTTCCAATGGTGTACCTGATGCCAAAAATTGGGATCTTGAGGATTTTAGTTACATTGATCAGGAAGGTAAAGCTTTTTCAAAAAGTGATCTAAAAGGTAAGGTTTGGGTTGCGGATTTTATATTCACCAGCTGCAAGACGGTCTGTCTGCCCATGACTTCCAATATGACGAAACTGCAGCAGCAATTGAAGGATGAGGGTATATCTGATGTTGAGTTCGTTTCATTTTCTGTCGACCCGGAGATTGACAAGCCTGATGTTTTAAAAAAGTATGGTGACCAATTTAATGTCGATTACAGCAATTGGCATTTTCTAACCGGTTATGGTCAGGAAGAAATTGAGCGGTTTGCACGGGATAACTTTAAACTAATCGTCAAAAAACCAGAGACGGGAGATCAGGTGATTCATGGGACCAGCTTTTTTCTAATTGATCAAGAAGGAAAGATCATGAAGGATTATACAGGTCTGCAGGATATTCCCTTTGATGAAATTATTAAGCATATTAAAATTTTACAGAATTATTGAACAGGTTAAATGACCTGTTCTTTCTGTTTTCATCTATTCATACGGATTTCTGGTAGGGCCCATTAACGCTGGTGAAAATGAGGTAAGTGGTTTTGAAAAATCAGGGGAAGTGAAGAATGATTTTACATGCTAAGTAACATGCTAAATTTTATAGGACTAGCTTTCATTCCTTGCATTTTTCATATTGTATAGTAAGGAATGCTCAAGTAAGGTATATTGTTTGCAATTATTCGTTTTCTTCGTGATATAATACATGGGTAGGAAGGTGAGGGTCATGAGGTACAGAATCACCTGTCTTTTCATATGCCTAGTTTGGATTTCAGGCTGCGGCCAAAGTGAAACGGCCTCAAATCAGCCAACTATTCAGCAGAAAAGCAGAGTTGAGCTGAGTAAAAAGGAAACAATCCCTGCCAGCTTTTTTCCGGACCCTGTGAAAATCGTATCGATAGGCGATTCCTTGACTCAAGGTGTCGGTGATAGTAAAGATAATGGCGGGTATCTGCCTTATTTACAAAATAAGCTGGTAAAAGAACCATCGATTACTTCCGTTGAGATGATTAATCATGGCATACGTGGAAATAGGACCGACCAACTATTGAAAAGACTGGATAAAGCTAGGATTAAAGAAGACATAAAACAAGCTGACTCGATTGTTGTCACGATCGGTGGAAATGATATCATGAAGGTCTTTAAACAGAATTTCTCCAATTTGGAACTGAATCAGTTTGATTCGGCTAAATTAGGGTATGAAAAAAGATTGAGGCAAATACTCGATAAGGTCCGTTCCGAAAATGATCATGCCCAAATTTACCTGGTGGGCGTATATAATCCCTTTTCCAAATGGTTCGCAGATTTTTATGAACTTGATATGATCATGAATGATTGGAATGAAAGCGGGAAAGAGATTATTGAAGAATATGATTCAGCCTATTTTATTGAAATAGCAGATATTTTCAAGGATTCTAAAGAGGATTTGCTTTATGATGAGGATTTTTTTCATCCAAATGACCGCGGATATGAATTAATCGCGACAAGAATCTACAATGATATGGATATTACCACTATCGGAAAGGACACATTGGAAGCGAGTGCCAAAGGAGATGATGACCAAGAATGACAAATATCAAATGGAAGACTATGTTTATTTCCCTATTAGCCCTAAACATCCTGGTCATCGTGTTTGTTTTGATTTTAGTTAATTTGCCGACTAAAGATAAAGATCTGATACCAAAAGTAAGCCACGAAGAAGATATCCAATTTCAAATTCACACGAATCGGGAAGATCTGACAAGATTAATTAACCAGTATCTTGATAAAGAAGGCCTGACGGGATCCATTCATTACGAAGTATATTTAACGGATGAAGTCGAGTTATACGGTACAATGCCATTTTTCAATCGTGAAGTGGAAATGAAATTGACTTTTGAACCAATCGCCCAAAAGAATGGGGATTTGATCTTAAAGCAAAAATCAATTGCCATCGGACAAATGAACCTACCTGTTTCATATGTAATGAATATAATAAATGAGCGTTATAACATGCCGGATTGGGTAAGCATCAACCCAAATGACGAAAGTATTTATGTCTCATTACAGGATATGGAATTGAAAAGCGACATTAGGGTCAAGGCGAAAAAATTCGATCTTAAAAATGACGACATTTCATTTTTATTGACCATCCCATCATCATTACAGTGATAGGGAGTAAATGAATAAAAAACCAGGATCAATTCATCCTGGTTTTTTATTCATTTATGGAGAGAGTGTTACGGTTTCCAGCGTGGATGGTTCCCGATTCAATCCGATTAAATAAATGGTTGAGGGAGTATTTTTGCGGAAATTATTATTTGGCAAATGAAGCGCAATCTCTTTTGTCCCAGCTTTCCTCACTTCAAAGTCGACTATCATGGGATGTAAATTAAGATATTCGCTTGCTTTCCTGAAATGGAGATTTTCAAAAACGACATCACCATCTTTGACGGCAATATCTACCGACGGTAAATCATCTGAAAGATGGATGAATCGAACCTTGGCTTCATTTTGAGGAACAAACGGATGATCTTCGAAAGTTAACATATTCAACGACCCGTTAGCCCATGTAGCGGCTACAGTATAGGACCTCCCGCTTTCGAGCGTCACTTTACGGCTCAAAATTGAGGTGCCTTGCCCGCTGCGGTATATATCCAATTGGTAATTGCCAGGGGGGAATGTCGAATAATCATTGTTCTCTTTAAATGAGAAATTTTTAAGAATACGCATTTCATTTAAATAAACATCAAACGATGGAGCTGTTGGGGCAGCATGAATAATGCGAACTTGTGCAGGCAGTATGACATTCATTTGTTCAAATCTCGATTGTTGTGTTTCTTTTTTGAGACTTTTCAAATGCTTATGGTAATAATAATCATGCAAATGCGGATTGCTGTATTTATAATAAGACGATAGTAAATCATAAGTTATCGCTTTTTGTAAATATGATTGTTTATCGCTCATTTCTTACACCTCTCATTTTTCCATAATGATCTCATCATATGGTGATATGCTTGGACGTGTGTCTGGACCATTTTCGTTAATAGGGACTTATCGGCATATTATTTTACAGGGCAAAATAAAAGCGTTAAAATGCATTCAATGGTTTGTTTGTAAAAAAGGGGGATTTTCATTTGACAAAGCAATTAGGGAAAGCAACATTCGCAGGTGGCTGTTTTTGGTGCATGGTGAAACCGTTCGATGAGCAGCCTGGCATCGAATCCGTTATCTCGGGTTATACGGGCGGGACTACGGAAAATCCTACTTACAAAGAAGTTTGTTCTGAAACCACGGGACATTATGAGGCTGTTCAGATCACCTTTGATCCAAGCGTATATCCATATGAAAAAATAATCGAGATGTTTTGGCAGCAAATTGACCCGACAGATGCTGGAGGGCAGTTTCATGACCGGGGAAGTTCTTATCAAACGGCCATTTTTTATCATGACGAAAACCAACGTAAAATTGCTGAAGGATCCAAAGCTAAGCTGCAGGCGAGCGGGAAATTTTCCAAACCGATTGTAACGCCGATAATACCAGCTCAAGCGTTTTATCCAGCCGAGACATATCACCAGCATTATTATAAAAAGCAACCTGAGCATTATGAAAGATATTCGATTGGCTCAGGCCGAAAAGCATTTATAAAACATCACTGGGGGGAAAAAAATGAAAAGTAAAGAAGAATTAAAACAGAAACTTTCGACGATTCAATTTGAGGTAACGCAAAATAATGGTACGGAACCAGCATTTAACAATGAATATTGGAACTTGAAGGAGGAAGGGTTATATGTGGACATCGTTTCAGGTAAACCTCTTTTCACTTCAAAGGAAAAGTTTGATTCAGGCTGCGGTTGGCCAAGCTTTACTAAACCGCTAAAGGAAGAGGAAGTGGTGGAAAACCTCGATACGAGTTACGGTATGAGAAGAATCGAGGTCCGCTCAAAAACTGCCGATTCTCATCTTGGTCATGTTTTCAATGATGGACCGGGACCATCGGGATTACGCTATTGCATCAATTCTGCCTCATTGAAGTTCATCCCGCTCCAAGAGCTTGAAAAAGAGGGATACGGGGAATATAAAAAGCTTTTTGATTGATTGGAAAACCCCCCTATCAGATTATGATAGGGGGTTATTTATTGAGTAATATTCAATCGGTGATGATCGATGCGATCCGGACATATGGAATGATGGTAAGATCCATTGCTTTAGTTCTGCCAGTCACCTCAAAACGGACCTTATGTGAACCGGGAGGAAGCCCATTTGTGACAAATAAATATCTTTCACGGGCAAACGGCCACCACGTATTCAAAGTCGTGGTTTCATTTCCATCGATCCATACTTTAACTTCCCCGCCATCGGGACTCCTGAGCAGCTTCACTCCAAGCATACTTCCATTGAAGTTATATTCAATCACACTGCCCTTTTCACTACTAGTAAAATAGCCGCCCTTTGGACGGAAACCGTTCATTTTTTCATAGTGGTCAATCTCCGATAATTTAATATCAGAATGGGCATGAAGCTTAGATGGAAGGGCTGCAACAGTCTTCCCACGTTTTATATTATCCAGGAAGCGTTCATAAATTGCATTAGCATAAAATTGATAACCCAGCCCATTTGGATGAATCAGATCTCTGGTCAATTGCTTTTCCGTATATCCTGAATCTTTGAATATTGGACGCATATCCACATTAGTTGCACCATAATGTTTGGATAAAAGTCCGATGGCTGATGCAAATTCCTCATATTTCAAGGAACTCTCTGTTATTGTGAACAATTCAGCATTAGGGTTGAGACGTTTTGCCTTTCTCATTAAAGCTTCATATGTCATGGTAAAATCATCGACATTCATATATTTGCGGTCGTTTTCACCGAAAATGAAGAATATCAAATCTTTATGATCATGCTGCCTTCTTTGGGAAAGCTTAAATAGACCTTCAAAAGCAGTGGATCCGCTTTGGACAACGTACTCTCCGTGTAAAGGAATATCATTGGTTTTGATCATCATATTTTCTAACTGTTTGAACCATGTTAGATTAGGATTTTCAGCTCCTGACCCTCTTCCGATACTGTCACCAATAACGAGATACTGAATGGGCTGGCCTGATTGGAATTTTTGATAAACATTTACTGAATCATCTGACCCATATGTTTTAGGAGCTTTTTGAAGGACATAGCAGATGAGAAGGATCGTGGCGATTGCAGCGAAAGGGATGAAGGATTTTGCGTTCTTTTTCAAAATTATGTTCCCCCGTATTAACCTTTTATGTATCTATATAGGAATGAGATAGCTTAAAGAGGCTAAGAAGTGTTTTTTCCTTATTATATCCCAATTCTAACACAATAAATATAAAACGTTTTTTTGACATTTTTTATGTTGCTCTTTGTGGTTCGCCTATTGTATGTATAACGGTTCTGAAGGTGTTGATTCGAGAAGTTTTTTCTTAAATTCAAAAAAATAGGCAAATGCACAGACCGAGGCGGGCGTAATGACATATGGTAAGGTGTAAAGAGAAATCAGAATTCTAAAAGGAGTGGAACTTAATGTACGGATATGGTGGATATGGTGGAGGATTTGGTTATGGTGGTGGATTCGGTGGCGGCTGCGGTGGCGGTTGCGGATTTGGATCAGGCTTCGCATTAATCGTTGTCTTGTTCATTCTGTTGATTATCATCGGTGCTTCATTCTGTTGCTAATTGAATAACTAAAAGACCAGTTGATAAAGCTGGTCTTTTCTTTATGCAGGGAATTTGGTGGTTTGACTGGGAATCTTTACAGAATCCATAATTGTTTACTGATAGGATAAGGATATATACAGTACAGGCAATACATAACCATTCCTTTTTCCAATACGGTACAACGGGAATGACGAGAGGATGCCAATGATGAGGAAAACGGCGCCAAAAGGATTCGAAAGGAAATTATGACTCCCAGTTTTTTTGCAGGGAAGATTGGAAAAGGGAATTTCAGTACTTAAGAGTCTTGGTTGTTCTTTATTCACCATTTCTGCTAAAATAACGACAGATGTAATTAATTTAGGGGGATAAAGATATGAAACCTTCCCATTTACAAGCAGGGGATGAAATTCGCGTTATTGCTCCCTCAAGAAGTTTGGCGATTGTCAAAGGGGAACAGCGCAGATTGGCAGAAGAAAGATTGACTGAGCTTGGTTTTAAAGTGACATATGGTAAAACGGCTTTGTTCCATGATGACTTTTTCTCGAATTCGATTGAAGACCGGGTCGAGGATTTGCATGAGGCCTTCAGGGATCCGAATGTTAAGGGAATCTTTACAGCCATCGGGGGGTATAACGCTAACCAATTGTTACGATATATCGATTACGAGTTGATAAAGGAAAATCCAAAAGTGTTGATGGGGTATAGTGATATAACCGCAATTTTACTGGCCATTCATAAAAAAACAGGCATAACTACATACTCAGGCCCTCATTTCTCGACGTTCGGGATGAAGGCTGGTCTGGAATATACGATGGAATATTTTAAAAAGGCTGTTATTGAAAGTGAAGGCTTTTATCTTGATCCAAGTGAAACGTGGAGTGATGACTCTTGGCATTTAGAACAGGATGACCGAACTTTCCACCCGAATGCTGGATATATGGTCATTCAGGAAGGCGAAGCGGCTGGGACGATCATTGGGGGAAACCTTTGTACACTCAATCTATTGCAAGGTACAGAGTTTATGCCTTCTTTAAAGGACAGTATCCTTTTCATAGAAGATGACGAAGAAAGCCATCCATTCAGCTTTGACCGGGATTTACAATCCTTGCTGCATCAGCCAGATGCAAGTGGGATTAAAGGAATCGTCATAGGCCGTTTCCAAAAGGATTCGGGAATGACTGAATATGCTTTGCAGGAAATCATTGCTTCCAAAAAGGAGATAAATGGGATACCCGTGATTGCTAATGCCAATTTTGGTCATGTACATCCATTTGTGACGGTGCCGGTTGGTGCAAATGCAGTAATGAAAGTGGAGAACGGAAAAGCAACGATCCATATCCATTCATGATACAATTTGATGACGCCGTTCAAAAAGTGGACGGTGTTTTATCTGTTCAGGGTATGTATAAATGTATTTTTCATTTTGGAGTATTTTAGGAGTCTTTCCGCTTACCAACACTGGAAATAGTCCTATTTTACAAGCATTATTAGGGAATATGAGTCTAATTGTTCAAATTCTATATTTTTCTGATATAATACTAAGAGATTTAAAATAGAAAAGGTGATTATGTGTTATTAACAATTCCCGCATCCATTCGTTTAGAAGGGGCTTTGGCCGAGTATAATAAAAAAGGCCGTGTGAGCCATACATGTTTCGTCTGTAACGAAGACACTTCTAATGGGGATGCAAGTAACTTGAACTACTATAAGTTAGGAACCAAAAAAGTTTGTCATTCCTGCATGAAAAATGTTTTGCGTCATCCGTCTTTAAAAGAGTATGAATATGTACATACATCAGTTATCGATAAAACTGCTTTTTATAAAAATGTGCTGGCTGTTTTAAAGGATGAAAGTTTTTTGGAGTCAATTCGTGAAGAAAAACTAAATAGCGTATTGTAAGAAAAAAGTGTATCTCTTGTGGATACACTTTTTTTGTTCCTATTTTTTTCCGAACATGAAACCAAGAAATTTATCCGTTTACATGCATAGGTCAATTTCCTTAGCAAGATTGCCTTCATCTGGACATACACTTTACAATAATGCATTTGTTTATAAAGAGAAGGAGTGTGTGGGTTTATGGAGCAGTCCTCATTGATCAAGCCGGTCCTGGGAGGAACCTACCCGACTATCAGTCATGGTCAGGGAGTGTTTTTATACGACAAAGAAGGAAAGGATTACCTTGATGCTTCTTCCGGTGCTGTTACTGCCAATATTGGCCATGGCGTCCAGGAAATCATGGAGGCGATGGTAAAACAGGCTCGACAGGTTTCATTTGTATATCGTTCCCAATTTACCAGTGAAGCTGCAGAGAATCTTGCCGGAAAAATTGCTGAATTGACCAAAGGGGATCTGACATATAGCTTTTTTGTAAACAGCGGCTCCGAAGCGACTGAAACTGCATTGAAAATTGCCATCCAGCATTGGCAGGAAAAAGGGAAGCCCAAGAAACAGAGAGTCATATCGAGGTGGATGAGCTACCATGGTATCACGATGGGGGCTCTTTCAATGTCTGGCCATCCGATTCGCCGGGAACGATTTACTCCTTTACTTGAATCATATCCTTCTGTATCTCCTCCATATTGTTACCGGTGTCCACTCCAACTTGATCCCCATACGTGTGGTATGGCCTGTGCTTCTGAATTGGAAGCGTCGATCCGGCGTATTGGCAGTGAAAATATAGCTGCTTTCATCGCAGAACCTGTTATTGGAGCAGCCGGAGGTGCCATTATTCCTCCTGATGGTTATTTTCAAAAACTCAAGAAAATCTGCGAAGAGAATGATATTTTATTCATTGCCGATGAAGTCATGACTGGATTTGGACGTACCGGTAGGATGCTTGCTTCCGAATATTGGGATGTGGAACCTGATATCGTAACATTTGGTAAAGGTATGAGTGGCGGGTATACCCCGATAGCGGCCGCAGTAATGACCAAAAACGTGATGGAGCCAATAATCAAAGGCTCGAAGTCAATTATCGGAGGCCATACGCTTAGTGCAAATCCATTATCGTGTGCGGTTTCTTTGGCCGTTTTAGAATATGTCGAGAGGAATGAACTTGTCGAAAAATCAGCCGATAGGGGAAAGGACCTAATTAGGGGCCTGAAGAAGTTAGCTGGGAAGTATTCCTTTATCGGTGATATACGTGGCAGGGGTTTATTGATTGGCATCGAATTTGTTCAGGATAAAGCCACGAAGTCCCCATTTCCGAAGGAGGCTGATGTGACCAATGAAATCATTGAATTGGGAATGAGGAATGGAATACTGCTGTATCCCGCGGCGGCAGGCCTTGACGGTGTGACCGGGGCAGCCATCATCATCTCCCCCCCGTTAACGATATCGGAAGAGGAGTGTGCAGAATTGTTAATGCGGATCGATATAACTTTTCAGCAATTCAATGAATCCAAAGGAAAACGTCCAGCACAACAAGGAAGTGAGTCATAGTGCCGGAAAATACATTCCAGAAGATTTGTCGTTTGGAGGATGTCCGCTATCTCTTTAAAGATAATCAGTCCATCCTGTATGGGGGGTTCGGTGGCATAGGGACACCTCCAGGATTGATCAATTTGATTTTGGAGTCAGGTATAAAGGGTTTAACCTTGATTGGGAACGATACAGGTTTCCCTGATATAGGAATTGGAAAACTTGTCACCCAACGCCGTGCGAAAAAAATCATCGTTTCCCATATCGGTTCCAATCCAAATGCAGGACTATTGATGAACAATGGAGAGCTCGAAGTGGAGTTCTCTCCGCAAGGGACGCTTGTCGAACGCATCAGGGCCGGGGGGATGGGGCTAGGTGGGGTATTGACTGATATTGGAATTGAGGCTGATTTCGTCCGGGACGGCAAGCAAACAGTAAAGCTAGGTGAGAAAAATTATCTGGTGGAATCTGCATTAACTGCCGATATTGCCATTGTTTATGCAGAAATGGCAGATCCTTATGGAAATCTCATCTTTGATAAAAGCGCCAGGAATACGAATCCACTTGTAGCTACGGCCGGACAAATCACTATAGTCGAAGCCATGCAAATCGTTCCGCTTGGCTCTTTGGATCCAGAGGACATCATTGTACCGGGTGCCTTTGTGGATTATATCATTCCATCAAAAGGAGTCGATTGGAAATGGGTTTGGGAACCGAAGATAGAAATCGAATAGCGAAACGGGCAGCATCAGAAATAAGCGATGGGATGCTGGTCAATTTGGGAATTGGCATTCCATCCCTTGTACCGAATCATCTTTTGAATGACCATAAGGTTATGTTTCATGCTGAAAATGGCCTTGTAGGTATTGGCAGTTCTCCTGAAAAGGGTAAAGAAGATGCCCATCTTTGCAATGCTGGGGGGCTGCCGATCACCATTAGAGG
>NZ_JBFUHM010000080.1:0-12900 GCF_056402395.1 Peribacillus sp. P4_B1 | reverse complement strand
CAATTACAAGGGTTATGAAATCCTGCGAATAAGTGAGCTTCGAGAGATATTCGTATCAAACTGATGGAGTTCAATAAGATAAATGGTATTTCCCATTCTTTCACTGCCCATTGATATTAATAAAAAGTCCTCCCCTTCACCTCCGTTAAACTTTTTGTAACCGACAATCGATGTATCTTCTAATAATTCTGGAACTGGATTAGGGCTGGCTATTGCAAGACAAAATTTTTATAGCTCATGGCGGAGATCTTCACATAGATAGTAAACCTCAACCAGGAACCCAGTGTCGTATTATATTTCACTCGAACTAGAAAAAAGAAATTAGCGAATTATTGTATAAGTGATTTAACGAATAAAAGCTGATACTTCCTTAGTGTAGGGAAAATCGGCTTTCTTTATTTCGAAATTTGCTTAGCGTATGTTTTTCGTTTTTTTTTGGTATATAGCTTCTTGGTTATGGTGAAATACTTTAAAAAACACTTTTGAAAATAAGAGAATTTACCTCCTGATAAATTAACGATATAGTAAAATATATCCTTGTATGGAAATAATATACACTGTAGACTAGAGGAGAATCATCCTTTGACACATTTCGTATAAACGGCTGGGGAGCGAAGCCGGAAGGAGGGAATATTAATAAAAGTGGAATTCAGCCATTCGTGTACAAGCCGGTATCGGATATTCCGTCAAGATTTTACGCAGTGGCTGTCAACTTCCACTTTTTCCGGCCAAAGTATCTAAATTTCAATAATATGGGAGTGGAGAAATTGCGAATAAAACTTTGTCTTTCCGTAATATTATGTTGTCTTTTCGTTGCCATGGGATTTACACCAGTATCGAAGGCCGAGACGAATGCAGAAAAGGATTATACGATTAAATCGTTCCATTATTTAAATGTAGATGGAAAAGATGTGGATTCCCAGGCCAAAGTGAGTAACATATCTAACAAAGAAATAAAAGTAACAATGGTTCTTCCTAAACAGAATAATGAGGGCGATTGGTTGGCATATGGATTTACGAGCAGGGAAACTTTGCTGGCATTTATCGAAAAAGATAAACAGAGACTTCAAAACAAAGTCACTACCATGGGCAGCGGTTCTTGTTGTACCGATTTCTATGAGTATAAAAATAAAGGTGGGAATTATATTTATTGGAGAGACGGTTTTACAAACTTGTCTTCCAGCTGGAATGACAGAATTTCCTCCTTAAGTACGGCGTCACCTTCTTCAAGCTATTCGACGACGCTGTGGGAGCATACTTCATCTCAAGGGTATGGCAGAGGAGTCTCCTTTAGACACTCCGATTGGTATGGTAAAACTGCTAATATGGCTTCGGATTGGGACAATAAGGCTTCGGCGATCGAAATCAAATAATGGGAGATCGCCAATGACCAGGTGAAGGATTTTTAAAATCACTATTCTCTCATTTATTTAAAAGAAATGGGAAAATAGTGATATTTTTTAAAAGTTTCGTCGCAACTGCCGACCGAGCACAAGCCGTAGTAAAGAAAAATTTTAAGGGATTATTTTTGACTGTAATTTTGTTTATTGTAGTAAACGTATGATTATGTAAAGAATCGCACGTTCAAAAGGCCGCCAATTGGCGGTCTTTTTATGACGCTAGCCGAGTAGAAGGGAACCTCACGGAACCGTGCTTGCGCTATTCACGCACACGGCTCCTCCTCGTTACCATTCACGAAATGTAGCTAATCTCTCAGATTCAGATTTTGCTAATTCTGCTATCCTTAGTCGTATTTCCATTTATCCCTGCCTCTGAGTGTAGTAAATGTTTCCCTAGTAAGGGCGATAACTGGTAGCTAGCCTTTCCTCCAACGGCATTACCCAACTTCATTGGTACTACGCTGCTACCCAACTCCCTACACGGATCGGTAGGGTCTCCCGAGTTGCCGTATCATATCGATGTGTATAACGTGCCAAGGTCTTAGACCCCAGAGAGGTTTTATCCATCTTGCCCTTAACGAAGGATAAAATATAGCATTCTGCTGCGCGTAAGGCATCAGCCCTCTCGATTTACTAACATTATGGAGCTCAATCCCTTCAACCATTTGGCTTTCGGCCCGCCACCTAACTGTCTACGCTTAAAGACTAACGTTACCTTTAGCCCTCCAAGACTCGCTACGAACGAATGGCTAGTTCTTACTCGACGGGAATCCACCCGCTATATGATACGACCTAGGCTCGGCCGCACAGGCACCCGTTAGTAAATGAAGAACTATTTATTTACCAATTAGGTACTGCTCGGAATAAGACTTAGAAGCAAAAAGGTCTATACCTAAAAAATCTTCACAGTTAGTATCCGAAAAATGAAACACTATTGATTCAACATTAGGATGAGGAATTGAATTTCTTATTATTTCATCATTCAGTCTAAAAGAATAATAAGTCTTTCCATCAGTAGTAACTTCCTAATGTGTACTTTATTAGCAATCAGTTCAATTTTCCTTGCAGTTTCTCCTTCTAACTCTATTCCAAAAATCGGGACTTCTTCTCCAAAGTCTAACATTATATCATCGTTAATAATTTCTGTTTTTGGAACCTGGGCCATTTTTTTCATCTTTATTTCTCCTCCTATTCATAGGTTCTTCCTTTTCTTTATAAAAAAGTTTGATTATCTTATGATGACTTATTGCACTAAGGCTATCATTAGTTAAAAAAGACGATATAATAACTTTTAAAGTGTAGTGTAATATTTGTAAAAAGGAGGTTCATTCTCATGAATATTTTAATATTAGGTGCATCTGGACGAGTTGGAGGTCAAATAGTTACTTATGCCCTTCATGATAGACACCATGTTACTGTATTAGTTCGAAATCCAGAGAAGCTTCAAATAAATTGTGAAAATTTAACTATTATCCAAGGTAATGTTTTAAATAAAGGTGATATCTCACATGCAATGCATGGGATTGATGTAGTTATTAGTGCGCTGAATACTGATGGGACAACCACTCTATCAGAAAGTATGCCACTAATTATCGAAGCAATGGAAGAAGAAGGAATACAACGAATTATCACTATAGGAACTGCAGGTATCCTGCAAAGCAGAACCACCCCAAATTCATTGCGTTATCAGTCAAGTGAATCAAAGCGTAAGTCTACCCGTGCAGCGGTAGAACATCATAAAGTTTACGATATGCTCAAACAGTCACCACTCGAATGGACTATTGTCTGTCCTACGTATTTGCCGAATGGGGAAAGTGTAGGTAAATATCGTGTAGAAGGTAATTTTTTGCCGGAGGACGGCTTAGAAATATCCGTGCCGGATACAGCAGAGTTTACATTTAGTCTAATAAAAAGTAGCGATTATATAAAATCACGTGTAGGTATCGCCTACTAATAATCTTCTTATGCTAAACACCATGAGTAATCAAAAAAGCCGATTAATGGAAAAAACATGTTTTTAATTTTTGGCCAGCCAAAAAGCCCTTCAAAACCTTTTTGGAGGGCTTTTTCTCTGTTTTAATTAGGCCAAATCCTGGAACGTTTCTTTACTCCTTGAAAAAGCGTACATCCTATGTTTGATTCTTCCGCATATATCTGCGCATTCACAATCCAAGCGAATGCCCTCCTCCATCATTTTTAAATCCTCTTCCTTCAAGTATCCAAATTTCTTTTGGTGAATTTCAATACAGATTCCCTTGAACGTTCAATTTCATTTTTATTTTCATTATAAAATTTTGAAACATACGCATAGAAAATAATGCTGACCGTTAGAAATTGTGCAAAAAGCGAACTTGTTGCAGCACTTCGGAACTTAGCCTCCGGTGCACGTACATGATTTAGGGACATATCAACTTTTTTAGTTAGTCCATTGTTCCCCAACCGCGATAAACCAATTGTTTTAATTCCATATGCTTTAGCAATATCAACGAGTTCCAGAATTTCTTCAGTTTCGCCACTATTGGATATACAGAAAAAAACGGTGTTCTTTGATGATGCAGCAAGCGCAGTGGCCGTAATATGCGGGTCTTGATTGGCACTTACAATCTTTCCTAACCGTAGCCATTTCTGTGTAATATCTTCAGCAACGAGCCATGAAGCTCCTAAACCATAGACATAAATTACATCTGCACTCCTCATGGTTTCAATGATATTGTCAAGAACGGCCTCATCCAAATAATGTGCCGTTTCTTGTATAGCTTGTACAGAGTTGGAGACTATTTTATTTTTAATGGACGCTATTGTTTCATTAGGCTCAATGTCATGGAAACCTTTTTTCTCCGGTTGGGAAATTAGGGATGATAGGGATACCTTCAGTTCCGAAAAACTGTTAACTTTTATTGAATGACAAAATCTCGTTACGGCCGAACTGCTGGCATTGGCATGGTCAGCTAATTCATGTATCGTCATTCTTATAATTTCTTGTGGATTTTCTAAGATATATTGTGCAATTTTCCTTTCTGATTTGGGCAACTGGTTCAATAAACTTTCAATTCTCAATATAATATTTTCGACGGGCATATGATTTACTCTCCTTGATCTTTACTTACTTTAAATGCTTCATTGCTATGTAGTAACAACCCAAGGTAGCTGATACGTCTTCTACAACAAATTTCACATTTGGGTTTTCAAGTTTAATATGATTGATGAAAGAGCTTTGCACCAATGGTATATTTGTCAATATGCTACCTTTTATTGCAATTGTAACATTCTCACTTAACTTTAACTTCTTGATAACCTTAAGCGTTTGTTTTGAAAGGTGGTACCCGGCCTGATTCAGAATATTTTGCGAGGAGCCATCGCCCTCCTCCGCATGTTGGACAATTAGGGGAACAAACGCGGCAATCTCGGATTTCGTGGCGGAATAAATGAATTTCTTCAGTTCCATAACACTATGAAGCCCAAGTTTTTTAAGTATTGTCTCGGTTAAAAGGCTATAGTCATCTCCCTCATCCTCTTCTTTCGTCATTTTTATAAAAGCCTGCATGGCGATCCAATAGCCACTTCCTTCATCCCCAAGAATGTGTCCCCAGCCACCAGCCGATTTCTCGATACCTTTATGGATGCCGATACTTACAGATCCAGTTCCGGATATGGTCAAAATGCCATCATTTCCTTTTAGTAAAGCAGCATGAGCGATAATTCCATCATTTACAATCGTGAACGGGGCATTAAATGCCTTTCTTAATGCACTTTTTATGCCCTGCGGATTTTCAACTCCTCCATACCCGGCTAATCCTAAGCAAATGTAATGGCAGCTACCATTATCAATAGGAGCTATGCTTTGTTCAATTGCCTGTATAATGTTAGCGATGGCTTGTTTTTCATTTATAAGCAGGTTTCCAAACCCAGCTTTGCCTTCACTTATTTTATTACCATCTAAATCATAAGCCGCTGCTTCAGTTTTAGTGCCCCCGCCGTCAACACCGATAATATAATTCATATCATTCTCCTATTCAGTAAAAAAGGAAGGAATATCACCGTTCCTTCCCTGATCATTTAATATTGAATTGGAATTTCCCCCATGGTTCCAAATGATCGAGGAGAAAAATTTCCTCTTCTGCTATTCGGCCCACTACATTTGTTTTTCCCGAATTCTTCATTTCCTTCAATGCAATCTGCAATTCCCCTTTATATTGTCCATAGAGCTCATTTTCAATTAAAATATCACCGCGTCTAATATCAGGCGTATATGTTGGTTTAAATTCGTCGCTCTTATATTTCACGCGTGATTGAGTCGAGCGAATAAGATAATCGGAAACATCTCCACGGTAAAAATGGAATTCTTCCAATACTATTTTTTTCTCTAAAGTTGTTATGGTTTCGTGAAGGTTAACATTAAATGTTAATAGACCTCTGTTTAACTGGCTAAGCTGCTTCAATTCTTCTTCAGATGCGTAGGCATTCGCAATAATTACATCATCAATCAACCCTGTCGCATACAAGTGTTTCGCTTGAGTTGTAATGGGTAATTCCCGGTGCATTTCTAATGTACATAATCCTTCCATTATAGGCCAAGGTCCGTACGTTGCTGCATGGGAGCTTATGAAAGCTGCCGTGCGGATATTATGCTTTTTGAATGACTCACAGCATTTTATAAAATGAGGATAGCCCAATCCTGCATAGCGATGAGGATAGAAGTTATGCGATCCAACTAAATTCTCTTTATTTGGTTTGTAATCGATAATATTTTCTAAATATTTTGTTGCATTGCTCATGTTTATTTCAATTTTTAGATCATATGGATTATGTGTCATAATCGACTCTTCGTTACCTGTGAAACCTATGTCCAGCCTGATTCCATACGCACCTAATTCTGCAAAAAACGATAAGTCATCATAAGAAATGCCTAGTGAACCGAATACTCGGGGAGCAATATCGACCATCACTTCCATATTCAATTGATTGGCAAAACGAATCGTTTCTTTAAATTCTTTTAAAATCTTTTCTTTGTCACCTTCGACAGAAAGCAGGCAAGTAAAGATCTTTTTGAATCCATATTTGTGTGCAAGTGCAATGTATTCGATATCTTTTTCAACGGTTGAATGCTCTGGATAGATAGATATACCGAGTTTACCCATTATTTAATCACCTCTTTACTGTTGTGGGGCTAGCTTTTTTACAATGCGAATCATATGTTCAATTAGTTTTTGTTCACTCATTGCCGTCATCAAGTGATCCTGTGCATGAATCATTAATAAAGTTTTCTCACTTGGAACTCCATTCAATTCTGCTTGAATGAGCTTGGTTTGTGTCTTATGGGCCAAGTTCAATTCTTCCTGGCCCTGTTTAATTAGATCCTCTGCCTTTTCAAAATTAAATTCTTCCGCTTCTTTTAGTGCTTCGAATGCTAATCCTCTTGCATTTCCACTATGTGATATTATTTCAAAAATTCCCATTTCATTATTGTTCAATTCAGTTGACATATCACTACACTCCAATTTTATGTTAGATTATGAAGTTTCATTGGATTGCTGTAATCCAACGAAACTTGATGTCGATACTGCACTTTCACTGAAGAATCGCGGTAAGTATTCTCGATGCACTTTTAACAGTTTTTGTAAAACAATTTCCGCCAGGTCATCACTTGGAATAAGCGGGTTAATCGTTAAAGCTAATAACGCTTTATCATAAGAACCTGTAACGGCTGCCTCTGCACCAATTCTTTCAAATGATTTGATTTGTTGAATCAAGCCATGCACTTGTACGGGTAATTTACCCATAGCCAAAGGAATTGGTCCATTTTTGGTGACAATGCAGCTTACTTCGACAGCTGAATCATAATCAATATCAGTAAGCGATCCTTTGTTTTGTACATTTAGCACTTGAATATCTTTTTTATCATTATAAATAGAAGAAATGACATTACACGCTGCATCACTATAGTAAGCTCCACCGCGCTGCTCTAGTTGTGGAGGCTTGATGTCAAGGGTTTCATCCTTATATAGGTCAAACAAACCTACTTCTAATTCTTTCACAACTTCTGCTCGAGTTTCCCCAGATTTGAATGCTTCCAACTCTTCTTCTAAAATCGTTTTAGTTTTGTAATAATAACGATGGTACGGGCAAGGCACAACACCTAAAGATTTCAAAAACCTTCTGTTCCAAGCTAATGGGGCAATATTCTTCATCGTCAGCTGAATTTCAGGATTGCCCAGCATTTCAAGCACTTTATCTGTTACTTCTTGATCATCAACGAACACATGCATCCCGAATACCATATGGTTTAACCCTGCGAAATCTATGTGCACTCTTTTCATATCAACACCAAGCATGTTGGAAATAGACATATGCATATTAAATGGAACATTGCATACACCAATGACTTTTTTATGCTTGCTGTAGCGGAGAAGGGCTTCCGTTACCATCCCAGCCGGGTTTGTGAAGTTAATTAACCATGCATCAGGGCAGAGCTCCTGCATTTCTTCTGCAATTTCCAGAAGAATGGGGATAGTTCGTAATGCCTTGGACAATCCTCCTGCACCATTTGTTTCCTGACCAATTAAGCCTAATTCCAACGGGATCCGCTCGTCCTTGATTCGTGCATCAAGTAAACCCACCCTCATTTGCGTTGTGACAAAATCAGCATTTTGCAAGGCCTGACGACGGTTTAGCGTTAGATGTATTTCCATTGGAAGTCCTGCTTTTTCAACCATCCGTTTTGCCAATGTTCCTACAATCTCCAGTTTTTCTTTTCCTGCCTCAATATCCACTAACCACAGTTCCCTAATAGGCAGCTCATCATATCGTTTAATAAAACCTTCTATTAATTCTGGTGTATAACTGGAGCCTCCGCCGATTGTGGCAATCTTCAGCCCTTTTTTCATTTCCATTCCCCTAACACCTCATCGTAAGCTAATCTGAATTTTTCATTCATTTATAGATGATTGCATAACAAACCAGTGCGCTTACCGCTAATAAAGACAAGAATAATAGTGATGCTTGTTTCTTGTTTTTAAACTTACCTTCAACAAAACAAACAACCATCGTTAATCCTGCGCTTATGGCAAAGGTATTTCCCAAGTATAGTGAGAATTGTTTATTTATTTCAAAGGCATCCATTAATCTGTTAAAAATAAAATTAAAAACAAGAATGAAGCTAAAAAATAGAAAGGCACTTTTGTAACTAAAAAAGTGGATTCTGGAAGTTGAAGTCATGTCCTTTCCCCCCTCTCAATTCATAAAAGGAGTTTGGAGCATTTAGTCCCAAACTCCCTTTTAGGCATTCCTTATAAAGCAATATTTTTACTATCTGTTGTTTCTACCATGTTTTCCTGCGCTAAAAGCTTTTTATCGTACATCTTAAAGAATGGCAGATAAACAATAACGGAAATGGTTAAATTCACCATCACGAGAACGATGGCTCTCCAATCACCGCCAGTTGAAAGGTAGGCGCCTATTGGAGCGGGCAATGTCCAGGGAACCATTACATATGTCGGGTTCACAAGTCCGATGGATGTTGCAATATATGCAAGTGTCGCACCAATTAGCGGTGTAATGATAAATGGAATGATCAGTACCGGGTTTAGTACAATTGGCATCCCAAAGATAACAGGTTCATTGATGTTAAAAATGCTTGGAACAATTGTTGCTTTCCCCATTGCTTTACTATAGGTAGACTTTGCCGTTAAGAGCATGGCTATTACTAAACCCAAAGTTGCACCAGACCCGCCAATCCAAATAAACCATTGGAAGAAAGTTTCAGGAGCGATGTGGGGAATTGCCTTTCCAGCTGCAACTGCCGCCGAGTTATTCCCCAAGTACACTTCCCATACCGGACGAGCTACGGCACCTACCACTGAAACGCCATGAATACCAAATGACCAGAAGAATGTAATCAAAAATACTGGAATTAATACACCTGGCAATGTGTCGCCTGCACTGATGAGTGGTGCAACCGCTTTATCAACGAGTGAATGTAAATCAACAGCAAAAACGACTGTAATTAAAGTCATGACAAGCAGGACAATTGAAACTGGAATTAATGCTTCAAATGAACGAGCTACTGAAGTTGGAACAGAATCCGGCATTTTAATCGTGATATTTTTTGTTTTACAAAAACGTAGAATTTCGACAGCAAAAATGGATACAAGCATTCCTACAAAAAGGCCATGGCCTCCGAGATTTGTCATTGGCAAAACAAACCCCACATCATCCATCATCTCTACACCAATTGTGAACAAGAAGGCTGCCAATGATAGTAAACCTCCAGATAGCGGATCAAGTTTATAGCTTTGAGATAAGCTGTAGCCTATACCAAAAGTAATATATAGCGTCATGATAAACATCGTTAATCGATATGGTATTAAAATTTCTGCTATATGTTTTGCAGACCATTCACCTAATGCAGTATCTGCTGCAACGGGCGGAAATGCAATGATCAAGAATAAACTGCCAAAAATGATGAATGGTAACGCAGAAACCACACCATCCCGAATTGCACGTAAATGTTTTTGCTCAGACAATTTAGCCATAGGTGTTGAAAGATTATTTTCTAAAAAAGCTACAAACTTGTCCATTCGTGTTTTCCCCTTTTACGTTTAGTGAAAAGAAATAGTAATTAGTTTATTATTTTGCTAGTTCCGTTACCAGTTTTAGTAGCTTAGGTCCGCCAAGAGGGCTGTAAGCTTGAGCTGGTATGGCTTCACATGGGACGCCCGCTTCATCTGCAGATGCCTTAAAGCCATCGAAACGATGTTTGACTTGCGGAGCTACCATTGCAACATCCCAGCCATTTCGTACTTCTGCATCAAATTCTTGAGTGCCGACTGCCAATACTTCTATAGTTACACCCTGTTTTTCCCCCTCCTTTTTTAAAGCGCTTACAACGATTGCACTAGACATTCCACCTGAACATACGAATAAAACCTTCATTCTTTGTTCCTCCAATTTTTTTTATTTTTTTTATTGGCTGTTTTCACATACTTTGTTGCTATTTACCAGGTAGTGAGTTGTGGTTGATTTCCCCTCCAGATGCTCGCTTTCCGCGGGGCGGGCGGTGAGCCCGCAGGAGTCTCGCACTTCCGCTCCAATCACCCTTAAATAGTTTCGTTTTAAAAACAACAATCTTTACGAAAAGAGCCTTTTTTTTAAAAGCGTTAAATCGTTTTTCTTATGAATCCTTGTGCCTTCACTAAACGATTTGAGGCTTCTTCATACGATACATTCGTTAAAATCATGACAATTGCAATTTTGGGCTGGGCATGTGCCTTTTCTAAAAATTCATCTGCAATTTCATAGCTACAGTCAGTAGCATCCATGATAATGCGTTTTGCGCGTTCAACTAGCTTTTCATTAGTTAACTGTAAATCTACCATTAAGTTACCATAAACTTTACCCACTCCAACCATTGAGGCGGTGGAAAGCATATTGCATACTAACTTTTGTGATGTTCCAGCTTTTAAACGTGTAGAACCCGTCAGGACTTCAGGCCCGTTTACTACTTCAATCGCAACTTTTGCAATCTTACCTATTTCTGAACCTTTGTTACAGCTTATCGACACAGTTCCTGCACCAACTTGATTAGCATATTCCAAGCCAGCAATAACATATGGAGTGCGTCCACTAGCCGCAATGCCCACTACGACGTCCCTGTTTGTTAATTCGATTTTCTTCAAATCTTCAGGACCTAATTCAAAACTGTCTTCAGCACCTTCAACTGCCTTAATGAAAGCCTTTTCCCCACCAGCTATAAGACCCACTACTTCACTCGGATCGGTATTGAATGTCGGTGGACATTCTACTGCATCCAATAAACCGATGCGCCCGCTTGTTCCTGCACCCATGTAAATTAATCTGCCGTTTTTATTCATGGCTTCGACGATCATCTCCACGGCTTTAGAAATTTGCGGAAGTTCTTTTTTCACACAATGGGCAACTTTAATGTCTTCTTCGTTCATTACCTCTAAAAATTCAAGTGTTCCCATTTCATCCAAACTCATGGTCTTTTCATTACGGCGCTCTGTCGTTAAATGCTCTAGCATACATATCATCCTTTTTTATTTCAGTGGTGAAAGTGGTGAAACTTTTTTAGCTATAGAGAATATATCATTATTAAAAATTAATTTCAATATTGTGTATACATTTTTAAAAATTAATTTTAGAATAAACGTAAGATACATAAAATTATTTTAACTTTCTACTAAAAATGTAAACCGCTATTTTCATGAACCAAACCCATGATCCTTTTATTGATTAGACATTAATTCTATTCGGATAGGTGACAAATTCATATATTCATTATTTGTTAACGCTTACAAATAATTAAATATAAATATTAGTAATGAAATGAGGTTGTACTATTGATGAATGAAAGAATTACAAAAAGAAAATTAGGATCATTAGCGCTAGCCGCTTTAGTGGGAGGTTCACTTCTCCTTCCATCCGATTTGATTGCAAATGCAGAATCCGGGACTATTCCCCAACAAACTACTTATGTAAAACAGGAACTGCGCGCAACTTGGATTGCAAGTGTGTTAAATATTGACTGGCCGTCCAAACCCGGTTTATCCATATCAGCACAGAAAGAAGAATTCATAAAATACTTGGATGAACAAAAAGCAATGGGGATGAATGCTGTCGTTATGCAAATTAAACCAACTGCAGATGCTTTTTACCCTTCTGAATACGGTCTTTGGTCAAAATATTTAACAGGAGTCCAAGGAAAAGACCCTGGGTATGACCCTCTTGCATTCATGGTAGAGGCAGCACATGATCGTAATATGGAATTTCATGCCTGGTTTAATCCATATCGCATTACCATGCCTTTAGGTAAGACAGCTGAATTATSGGATATTGATAATCTTCCAGAATCACATCCTGYTAGAAAGCACCCGAATTGGGTCATACCATATGGACAACAATTGTACTTTGACCCAGGCATTCCTGGCGTACAACGGTTTGTGATCGATGGAATAATGGAAGTTGTTAAGAATTATGATATTGATGCAGTCCATATGGACGATTATTTCTATCCCTACAAGATTGCAGGAGTACCTTTCCCAGATGAAATTTCCTATCAAAAATATGGAGCAGATAGATTTACAAATGTGGAGGATTGGCGCAGGGATAATGTAAATAACCTTGTTAAGCAGATAAATGAAAAAAATCAAGGCAGAAAAATCATATGTGAAGTTTGGTATAAGTCCTTTTGGAGTTTGGCGCAACAAAGCAGTTGATCCCACAGGATCTGACACTGCCGCTGGACAAACGAATTATGATGATTTATATGCGGATACCAGAACGTGGATCAATAATGAATACATTGATTACATTGCCCCTCAATTATATTGGAATATAGGATTGCCAGTAGCTGACTATGCCAAACTTCTTGATTGGTGGACAAAAGAAGTCGAGGGTAAAAATGTTCAACTCTATATTGGACAAGGAGACTATAAAATTAATACAGAGTCCAATGGTGTCCAAAACTGGTTCAATCCAATCC
>NZ_JBFUHM010000079.1:0-13048 GCF_056402395.1 Peribacillus sp. P4_B1 | reverse complement strand
GCGAAAAACAGTGAATTGAAACACAGGCACGGGTATGATGTTGCAAAATCCTCGGGTCTACTTGGCATGGAATTACAAGGAGCAATGGCTATTTTCACCGTTAACTTGAAAAGAATATTGAAATTAATGGCCTAAAAAAGTGACAAACAGAAGCAAAAAAAGACGATTTCTATTCAAGTACCGAATGAGAATCGTCTTTTTTTAATTTGATTTACCGTACTAGTTAGAAAAACGTGAGTTTTTCAGCAGCCTCCTTGGGACATCCTCTTTTTTATAGATTAATATTCTTTTGTCCTTATTCTTTTAGTTGCATAGGCAAGGTTTTTCAAACATTCTATTCGAACTTTATCGTCACATACAAAGTCGAATAAAATTTCATTTTCTAATTTTGAATATATTAATGAGATTTCATCCTCTTTTGTCCATTTTCCCATTTGATAAATTTCTAAGTGACTTAGCATTTCTTGTACAAAGTATTCGACCGTACCAAACAAAACAGTCATTTTATATACCCCACTCTTTTTCTAATTCATGATTTTCTTTGTTTCTTTTCTAAAACCTATTTCATTCTATATATCCTATAATCCAAATTCATAAAAATCATCATTATACTATTTTACAAATTTTCATTCTTAATAAAGTTCGAAAGGCTTTACTTGTTTCTACGGGTAAAGACATTATTATTTAGTTTTGAGTCAATATTCAATAGACGATTTATTACAATACATTCTATATGTACCAATTATCTAGTACTTTAAGAACCATGCAGAGTTGTCACAATCTTTGTAACAGAAAAAAGAGCAAGTAAAAAAGATTTCTTGCCCTGTTTCTCACTAGCAATTAAGAATAAGTTATACATTATCATCATCTAAATCTTGAAAGTTAAACTAAGCAAGTTCTCCTATACAGTCTATTTTCTTTAATTGAATCTCTTCAATGGTATACCCTTTTTGCTAGCATTAAACCAGATTCCGTTACATCCATCACCGCTCGATCTATATTAATTGAGTTCACAACTAATTCCTGGTAGAGGCAAGGAGCACTCCTTAGGATATTCTGCTAACCATTTCTATTTATTCATTTTGCTCCATTAACATGGTCCATAATTCCTCCCTTTCCCTTAATCATTTTCCCTGGAATCATCTATACGCTTGATCTCCACTCTCGGAAACTTCAATACCTTCTAATTGCAAAAGACTCGACACTAGTGAATAGAAAGATCCGTTCTTGAAAGTGATTGTTTCCTTTCTCATTTATTAGGCTACGATTCAAAAGAGATATTTGATTTATTTGTGACTTATATGTAACTGAGTGGTATACAATTGCCCCCTTTTTAATATGATTTTAAAGATGGTAAGGATAAAGGGGGATATAGTATTGAGTGAAAACAGCCAGGAAGCTAATATGAGAAATAATTCTGGAATGTTTGTTGAACGTTCTTTAGATGAAATCCGTTTTTGGTCACGAATTATGAAGGAACACTCGTTATTTCTAAGACTGGGTTTCAGATGTGAAGATACACAGCTAATTGACGAAGCTAATCAGTTTTTTCATGTATTTGAACGGATAGAACAGCAATCTCATTCCTTTACAAATCAAACTGATCCAGAACAGATTAGAATATTTAATGCGGAAGTGCAACAAGCTGCTACGAACATATTTTTCTTTAAAAGGAAAGTGTTAGGGTTAATACTTACCTGTAAATTGCCTGGTGCAAACAATTTCCCACTTTTAGTTGACCATATAAGTAGGGAAGCCAATTATTTTAGAAAACGATTAAAAGAATTAAATGAAGGTAAATTGAAACCACTTGCTGATGCTATCATCAAAGAGAATGTTTTCTTTTTAAGGATCATGGCGGATCATGCAAAATTTATTGGACATCTCCTTGATCCATCGGAAAGAAAGCTTGTAGATATGGCGCGAAACTTTAGCAATGATTTTGATCAATTAGTCTTTCAAGCTGTAGACTTAGAGTCCATGAAGCCGCAATCTCAAACTGCCCCTCTTTTGGATCAATTTCTAGATCAGAACCGTGTTTCCGTCGTATCACTTCGAGACTTTAAGAAAACCGCCAGAGATTTAATCGAAGAATGCAAAATCAAGAGCATTATCCATCCTTTATTGGCTGATCACGTTTTCCGTGAGGCCAATCGTTTCCTTGAAATTATCGATATGTTTGAATCCCATCTTACAGGTGAAACATACAATTAATTGAGTGTGAATTATATAGAAAATTGCAATTATCGGATAAAGAGATTATAACCTAAAATAGGCCCCTCTCGATTTAGAGAAGGGCTTTTCCTATGTTTTTGCTGTTAATAAAGTGAGTTCACAAAATTTTATCCATTCCCCCTAAGCCCATCCTTTTTGGACTCTTACCTAGCTTAACTATAAAGGATATTCAAGCACTAGCTAGATTTTAAATGGCACTCTTACCGCTCATGACCTAATAATTTGGCTGCTTTGTAATATGCCCACTTTTCTAGGACATCCAACTATTGCATTTTTGAGAATCTCAAATTCCTCGGATTTATAAAATCGGTTTATGCATTAATCCCCATTCGCTACATATATCTTTCCTCCAATAATTATCTTTACACCTAATGCAGTATTCTTGCTCCTTCAAACATTCAGGGGGAAATTTCTCCCGGATGGAAAAATTCTCTGATTTATCGGACTATACTTTTCAGTTTAGATATTTTTTTAGTTTCTCTTTATCAGAAACAGAAATCCATGGTAAATCTCGATTATCATTATTAATGCCAGGTTGGATAACTCGGCTATATAAAAGGTCATAAATACAATCATTTATTAACTGTATATCTTTTTCTGATATTTTCCGGTTATAGGTTATAGCAGCTGCTCCTGTTTGTTTAGTTACTCCTCCTATTAAGCCCCGTTGTTTTAATGAACTTCTAATAACTTCTCTGATAGCGTCTAGACAAGTCAACGGGAATACATCAAGGTGTTTAACAATCATTCTAAAAATATCCTCTTTAGATAAGTCGTGTTCAATATTTTGTCGCAATTATTCCACCCCCATCTTCAAAACATTCTTCAAACGAAACGTAATTTCCTCCTTTATCCACAAAAAGGACAAAACTCCTAATCGATACCGCCCTTTGCTTTAAACTTTTATCGAAGATCAACAAATAATTAACCAATGCCCACAAAAAAAAGCCCTCTCGAATTTGAGAAGGCCATTTAACAATGGAGGAGTACCACTTAGGGGGTAGTACAATAATATAATTATCGCCAATCAAAAACATTTATATTCCTCCCTCCCTTTTATAGTAACAATTTAGTGAAAGCTTCTTTACCTGCCTTCAGTGACGATTGCCCCTTAGACATTCCCCATCTGCCTTCCATAACTATTGAATTACTTTTTAAGTACTATTTGTAAAGCTTTAATAAGGCTTGGTTCTAGGAACGTTAAAACCACCCCGCAATAAGACATGCTTTATAACGACTTTTTAATGTTTTGTGAAAGCTCCCCCCTTTGATTGACTGCTTTCATTCTACTTATTAATGGATTTCAAAAGATTAAACGGATGCCTATTCCTATCATTGGAAATAATAGAGGTCACTTACTCTATTCAATTTTCTCCATGTTTCTGATATGCTTTTATCTATAAAAAAAGAAGGGTGTAGTTACGATGATAAAGGAATTCAGGGAGTTTATAACTAAAGGAAACGTTCTCGATCTTGCTATAGCTGTAGTGATGGGTGCTGCATTTGGGAAAATCGTTTCATCGCTAGTCGAAAATATTATCACACCTCTAGTTGGAATTTTACTAGGAGGGGTCAATGTTTCTTCGTTAGCCTTTCCAGTTAATGGCGTGGATGTTCAATACGGTGCATTTGTTCAAGCAGTGATTGATTTCTTGATTATTTCGTTTGCGATTTTCATGTTTATGAAGATAGCGAATTCTCTAATTAGAAAAAAGCAAACGGACGAGGAAGAGGTAATTGTAGTGGTACCGGCAACCGAGCAATATTTAAAGGAAATTCGTGACCTTTTACAAAAAAATTCAAGGCAGGATGAAACATTATAATTTCATACTTTAATTCAACACACGGAACCATTTAATAATAATGGTCGCATGTCTTCTTGGAGTAACGGAAACGAAAGTTCAAGAAGACATATAAATAATTAACGATTTGGCCACTCTCAATTAAGAGAGGGCCATTCTAGAAGCAAAAATAGAACGTGAAAAAGTATTAAATGACATGGCAGAACACCCTCCTTTGATACAACCGCAAAATCAATAGATGAATTATCTAATAAAAAACTAAATGATAATCTGCAATAAAAGGTATCCCCTCTAAATCAATGGCGTTTTCTTGTTTAATTAACGGTGAAAGTTCAAAATTACCGGATTCACCTCTCATTCTCCAAAATAAAAAGCATCCTCGAGAGGATGCCCTTACATGGACTCATAATTTTTAATTTCAAATTCATTTACAGGCCGATTAATTGACTTTCCCAATTTTTTAATAAGCTCTTGGTAATCCTTAGTATCATTAGGATCTATACCTTCTCTGACGTTTAGTATCTCATATCGATCATACTTCTCTGGAATAAGCTTTCCGTCAACATGGATATAAAGCCTATATTTAATTCTCAGATTCATATTACCATCTCCTTTACTATCAGTTCGATATAGGGAGCTAATTTCCTGCAAGAAATAGCATCCTTATATGGATGCGCCAATATCTATAATCAGAAAGATTCGCATTTCGTTTTAACATTAGTAAATTTGCAATGAAAGGTGCATGGATAAAGCAGTGGAGGAAGTATGCAATAACTTCATACTCATCCTACCTGATGGGAAGTGCTGTTATTTATATATAAACATATTAATAAATATACTTTCTTGAATTCAACTGAATTTTTTTGTCATTTAGGGCATAAATTGTTCAATACGACCCAAAATGGAGGTTTTTTATATGAACCACCCCGAACAAGTATTAAATATGTACAACTACCACGTGTGGGCAAATGGAGTTATCATTGATCGTTTAACTGAACTTCCAGAGGACATTTATCATAAGGATATTCAGAGTGGTTTTTCTTCGGTATCTAAAGTGTTGTCTCACATTTATCTCACAGATTACACTTGGTTTGACATTATCTCAGGTACTAGTATGGATGAAGCAATGAAGTCTTTTAATCTATTAAGAGAAGTGGTGGAAAAGAAAAGTATTGAGGAAATGAAAAAAACATTTATAGACTTATCCGAAAGAAACAAAGCCCTTCTGGAAAGTGTGGAGGATATGGAAAAGGTAATTGTCGTGGATAATCCATATGCTGGGTTGCTTGAAACTTCCATTTCCGAATCGGTATTTCATGTTGTCACTCACGGATCATATCATCGTGGTAATATAGCTACCATGTTGCGACAAATGGGGCACACTTCCGTTATGCAAGATTTTGGCCTTTACCTTTATTCAAAATAGAACACCAAACTATATACCATTTCCTGAATAGGGGGATGTATCGATGGATGAACTAGTTGGCTCTTGTGTTCGCTGTGCACATGATGTATATTGTACGGCTGGTTTTCTGAACGGTATTCTGTTAGATAACAAGAAAATCTTGTGTTTTAATTGTAAGGATATTTTAAATGCGATGATCAAAGAAGAAAGTTTGGAGAAGGAAAATCAAAACTAGATGTTTAAATAGGTCATGCCAAATTTATGGCATGACCTATTTTGCCCGATGAACAGTCAGATTGACCTTGTTGGTTTCACACATGAACGTTGAGAGGTGCACAGGCTGGTCGTTTGCATCGAAAGCAATCTTTACTATTCTAAATAAATTTGCGCCAATATCGCATTCTAAATATTTAGCATAGATTTTTGTAGCACCAATCACGTCTATAATTTTATCGTTACTGACTATTTCGGTATGGTAATCTTCCAATAGGATCTTATAAGTTGATTCATCCCTTGCGATCTTCTTTTCCAAATCCGGAAAACGAAGTAACGAATAATGAGCGGTATCGTAGAAAAGCGGACGCTCATCTACATACATGAGTCGCTCCAGTTCGAGAACGGGGCTTCCTTCTTCAATGAGGAGATGACCTGCAACATCTTTTGGTGCGGCTATGACCTCACTTCTTAAAATCCGGGAATTCGGTATCTTCCCAAGCTGATGACTAAACTCTGAGAATCCACTTATGGATAACAACTCATTATGAAACTTATTAGATGCAACAAAGGTACCCCTGCGCGGAATACGTGTCAGTGTTCCTTCCTTTACCAATTCCTCGATTGCTTTTCGAATGGTGATGCGGCTAACGTTATAAGTTTCACAAAGCTCTGCTTCGGTTGGGATTTGTTCATCTGGTTTGTATTTACCGTTCTGAATATCATTCTTCAACATTTGCCTTATTTGCATATATAGTGGCTGGGGGGTTGAAGGATTTAAATTCATATTAGATTCATCCTTATCCGTCAAAATTTATTATTTACTACCTATTATACATGATTTACAGTCCCAGTCACCACGCACCGAAATAGCTAATGGTTTTCGCAGCAGACTCTGTACCCAATTCTAAGCAATTTTCGATAGATTGGCCTTTCAATAATCCATAAATAAAACCGGAAATGAAGGAATCCCCCGCACCCATTGTATCCACCACATTCGCTTCAACGGCACCGCATTGATAAAATTGAATGCCGTCATAGGCAAGTGAACCATTTTCTCCTAAAGTGGCGACCGCAATTTTAGATCCTTGATTTTTTACATCATTTAAAAATTGGCGGATAAAAGCATCATCCTTCGTATAAGAGAAAAAAGGATAATCAACAAACTTCGGTAAAGTCTTCACTAGATCATGATCTAGCTGATCTGAGAAATCAAAAGACGTGAGCATTCCATTTTCTTTAAATAAGGAATAGTACTTATCCGCATGTCCCCAAATCCCTGAATGTATGAGCTGGTATGTTTGAATGTAATGGAGTTCTTCTGTCGTTAAGCGGAAATGTTTCATGACACCTTCATCATATTCTCCAAACTTGCGGTCATTTCCTACCATTTCAACAAAAGTAACAGCTGTTTTTCCTTCTTTCCGCGAAAGATGAGAAATATCAACACCTTTTTCCTGAATCGCTTTAACCATTTTTTCACTGTATCGATCGGAGCCCACCCAGCCGATATAAGCAGAGTCAGCACCTAACCCTCTTAAATAGACAGCCACATTTAAAGGATTACCCCCAGGATAGACCTCCCCGCTCTTTTGATAAACATCCATACAGTTATCTCCGACTGTAACCGTTCTCATCATTTTCCCCCGCTTTCTTGAAACTTAAGAGCACTACTAAGTAGTGCTCCACTTATCTTAATATTCCATTTGGCGATAATATCTTCTAAGTGATAATGGATGATTTCTTTCACGCTCAAGGTATACGCTGATTCGACTTAATACTGACCAGTTGATGCTAACAGAAAAATGCTTTCTGAATTCTTCGCTGATGCCTTCCATTTCAAAGCTTTTGGTATCAATAACCGTAATATTTTTTGAGATTTTTTCTACAAATCTCTCTACACGGTCCATCAGCGGTCTAGTTTCATCTTCCCCTTTTAGTAAAATAACACTTGTATCTTCAACAACAAGTTCAAGCGTACCATGGAAAAACTCTGCAGCGTGGATGGATTTCGCCTGGATCCATTGCATTTCCTCTAAAATGCACATGGCATATGAATAAGTGTTTCCCCATAGGTTACCAGAACCGACCATCATGTGGTAATCCGTGTCTTTATGTGTAATGGCAAATTCCTCTGCTTTTTTATCAAAAGATTTTACGGCATCTAGAATTGCATGCGGAAGTAGAGAAACCTCCTTCGTGAATTGTTCATATTGCGGGAATTCATTGTTGTTATGCATGAAACGGAAGACGATCATGTACAAAAGCATAAAGAAAGTATCAAAAGAGTGCGTTTCAGAACCAGTCGTTATACAGTAATCCGCAATTTGTGTTAACGGAGTATTTGGCTCTGCAACTAAAGCGATTGTAGTTGCGCCTTTTTCTTTACAATATTCAGCCGCTGCAACTGTTTCTTGAGTAGTCCCGGATACAGATGTAAAAATACAGACTGAATCTTTGCTGAAATGCTTATGATTCATCACCATGAACTCAGCAGCAATTTCTGCATGGACATCGATGGTAGAATTTGATTTTAAAATGTATTCATATGGATACATCATGGCTATGGTGCCACCAGCACCAATAAGGAAAATATTGCTGTAGCCCCTTTTTGTGATTCCATCTACGATTTCTTCAATCTGGCCTCTAAAAGCAAGGCCCTCTTTTTCTACAAGATTTAGAAATAACTCCTCATCAAACTTTAGCATTAACAGCTTCCTCCCCTACCTCTGTTTATTTGTTATGTCTTGTATTATATCCAAACATAATAATTTGTACAATTGTTTTATTTTAAATTTTAGTGTGTTTGTCAAAAGAAGTCCTAACTTCCCTTAAAATTCTGCTAAGCCACGATATCACTGTCGTTATTTCTCTTGGATCCATATTTCCTTTCCCAATAATAGTAAACCGGCAGACCTGTTGCGATGACGATCAATGCTGCAATCACTCCTTGAGTAGGCGCCCAAGTAAATGTTCCCCAAGCCAGCCATGATGCTCCAAGAATAGCTAAAAGCGTCGTTAACCTCCACATTGGCATACGATAGATTGGATTATAATCATCCCTTTTACGGCATTTATAAACAGCGGCAAAGTCCATGATGTTAATTACCAATTGAATCAGTGTGAAATAGCCAAGTAATACTGTTAAATTACTGAAGCACACAAGTATACATGCATACGTAACCTGAACGATGATAGAGAAACTTGGAGTTTCATATTTAGGATGAACTCTTGCAAAACGTTGAAAGAATAGTCCGTCCTTTGCCATTGCGTACTCAAGGCGGGGCTGAAACATTATGCAAGAACTCAGCGAACCCAAGATAACAATAATCGCCGTAATGGCCACGAATGATGATGCAATATCAGATAATCCCGGAATATATTTTACAGCTTCAGAAACAGCCGCATTGGAGTTGATTAATTCATCAAACGGCATCAAACCGATGACACAAACGGCTAACAGCGTATATAAAGCCAACACGATGAATACCGAACTAATAAGAGCTCGTGGAAGTATTTTCCCTGGATTTTTGAACTCCCCAGCCATGAAACAAATCGCAGCCATTCCCGTATATGCCCATGTGGTTGCGGATACACCACCTATTAAACTTGACTTTTGGGCACCAGGTCCTGGTGTATAAGCAAAGTTATCAGGATTCATATACATAATTCCCAAGACAATGACAATCAGGAAAGGAATGATCTTGATAGCCGTGATAATGACTTGGAAAAGACCTCCCTCCTTCACACTTCGATAATGAATCGATGTGATGAGCAGGATGATCGCAATACCCAATAATTTCCCGGCGACCCCAGAGAAAAATGGGAAAAAGGTTGCTAAATAAGAAACGATGGCTAAGGCCATAATCGATATGGATGGAGGGTCCAACGCCCAGAAAGTGGCCCATCCATATAAAAATGCCAGAGGCCTCCACCCAGCTTTATTTAAATAAACGTAACCGCTTCCATTTTGGGGGTATGCTGTCGATAACTCCGCCAGCACCATTACTTGCGGAATGGCAATCACCCCGCCTATTATCCAGGCTAGAATGGAAATTGAAGGAGTACCCGCAGCCTTTGCAACATCACCGGATGAGACAAAAATACCCGACCCTATTGTAGTTCCAACAGCAATAGCCAGAGCAGACCAAAAACCCAGTTTTCGTGTAAGTGTGCCATTACTCATAAAGAGTTCCTCCAAATTAGATGATTAAATTCCCAATTCCCTAACTTTTTCAATTGACTTTTTGATTGCATCTATTGGATTTTGATAATAATTTGATCCCATAATCTCTAAAGTACAACTTCCTTTGTAACGATGGCTTTGAAGGCTTGTTAAATATTCCCTCCAATTTAAAACCCCATCATCCAGTGCCAAATGTGCATCTGATTGACCATCCCCGTCCATTAGGTGAAAATGGCCTAATTCGGGAAGGAAGGAATAGTACTCATCAGGTGTTTCACCCGCCAGATGCATGGAAACCGTATCTATCATTCCTTTTAATGAAGTAGATTGGATTTCCTCTAACATTTTCTTCAGCCCTTTTGAGTCGATTACCAGATTGGATTCATACTTTGTCAATGGCTCTAAAACAAGAATCAAACCTTCCATCTCAGCTACTTTGGTTAATTGAAAGATTGAGTCACTTGCATATTTCCATGATTCCTCTTGTGAGACAGAAAAGTCCCCTATTCCAGAAGTGATAAGCATCATGTTTGTGTCTAACTCCAGCGCGGCATAAAGATTTCCCATAAAATATTCCATGCTTTTTTTTCGCCAATGAGCATCCGAGGATGCAATGTTATAAGGATAGATACATTGTTCGGGGGTATAGCAAATGATTTTCATATTTCTAGACTTAAGTTCCCTTCTCAAACTCCTTATATTTCCTAATATGTTTCGATAAACATACAAATGCGGCTCACCACCCCATAACTCAATGCTATTAATCCCAAGGTTGTCCATGCAATCCAAAAAATAATGAAAAGGGAAATGCCTAAAAGTTATATTCATCCCCGCAATATTCAATTATTTCACCCCCTCATAATAACTTTTATTTGTTATGCTTTGTATTATAATCAACCAGTACATTGATTGCAATGATTATTTTGAATATTAAAAATATAATCGTTCACAAAATACGGAAAAGTCGTGATTTTATTGTTCAAAATTAATTAACTATTTTTTAGTGAATACGAATGGTAGAATGTTAAAGTACTATACCTAGTGAACAAATTTCTCTGGTACATTGTAAGTATTATATTGGTGATTATTGTTTGAAATATGATATACCTGTAGAATGGATGTTAACCTGGGGGATTTCCAAGAGATAATGTATCCTGAAATATTGTAAGTGAGTGGTTAATAAAGAATAAACACCTCAAAAAAGCCGTAATTGAGGTGAATCTCCTTAAATGCTGTATTTTACCGGAAAATATAGGTGGGTTTACACTAATACTTCGTGAGACGAATTAGTTTCTAAACTTTTAAAAATAGCAGGCAGTACAATTTGTACTATCCTAGCGGAAAGGACGTGCCATAATAATGAATCACGACAAAACAGCCATCACTAAAGTACGTACAGGTCCCATGTTTGCGGTGATACTGGCTGGTGCTCTAATCGCTTTCTTAAATCAGACTTTAATCAATATCGCATTGCCTCAATTAATGAATCATTTTGACATATCAGCTGCAACAGCTAATTGGCTTACAACTATCTTTTTATTGGTTAATGGGATTGTCATCCCGATTACCGCTTTCTTAATGGAACGATTTAATACAAGACAATTATATCTAGCTTCGATGGGACTCTTCGCCTTAGGAACTTTTTTATGTGGAATTGCCCCCAGCTTCTCCGTCTTATTAATCGGACGTGTCGTTCAAGCTGCAGGTGCAGGGATTCTATTCCCTTTGATTACAAATGTAATTTTCACTTTATTCCCTCCTAACAGACGTGGATTTGCAATGGGCATCTTTGGTATCGCGATGAATTTTGCCCCAGCCGTAGGACCGACGTTATCAGGATGGATTATCCAAAATTATTCTTGGCGAGTACTGTTTTTTATCATTTTCCCATTTGCCCTTCTTAACTTTATTTTTGCAATTTTCATCATTAAAAATGTAGGTAAAACCAGCCGACCCGAACTCGATAAAATGGGTGTTATTCTATCCACTATCGGATTCGGCGGAGTTCTATACGGATTTGCTACAGGCGGTACCAAGGGGTGGGGCAGTTTCGAAGTCCTGACGATGTTCCTTGTTGGAGGAATCAGTCTAGTTTTATTTGTCTGGAGGCAATTTACTGTAAAGCATCCTATTTTGGAATTTAGAATTTTTCGGTATCGGATGTTCACATTAACGACAATCATTAACATCATCGCTACCATGGGTATGTTCTCTGGAATGATCATCATGCCAATCTATATGCAGAACATTCGTGGGTTCACTCCGATGGAATCTGGTCTCATGCTATTGCCTGGCGGGATTTTAATGGGGATCATGTCCCCTATCACAGGTAAGCTGTTTGATCGATTTGGTGCGAGATGGCTTGCGGTGAGCGGACTTGCCATCACTATCATTACAACCTATCTTTTAACGCGGCTTCAAACAGATACGTCCTATTCTTATGTGGTGTGGGTATATACCATTAGAATGTTCGGAATGTCGATACTGATGATGCCTATCTTCACAGCCGGATTAAATGAATTGGCACTTAGCCTAAATAAATACGGCACAGCAATGGTCAATACGTTGAGAATGGTGGCAGGAGCTGTTGGCATGGCATTCTTTGTGTCCATCATGACAAACCAAGGAACGAAACATGTTCAGGAAATCTTATCTCAAAGGAACATATCACCGGATAATACATCACAAATGGCGACGGCCATTAAACAAGGTAGCGTAATGGGAGTGGATGATGCATTCATGATAGCAACAGGATTGACCATAATTGCATTCATCCTGGCCTTTTATATACGGCAAACTTCACCACAAGAAGATACCATTACAAATCGCCTATCAAAAAAAACATCTTGAATTAACAAGGCTAAATCCAACCTATTTTCCAAGGTATAAAAAATTCTTTTATTATTAAACTGACTTGCCCCAAGAAAACAAGGCAAAAAAAAGAGACTCTTTTAGGAGGGCACTGAAAAAGTCCCTTCCGGGCCAATAGAGGTAGATTTTCTCAGTTTATTCTGAGGAAATCTACCTTTTTTTGTTTTATAATCAAGGTAATAAATTTATGTGGGTGAGTACGATGATTCAAAAACAAACGTCTATGGTTTTTAGTCCTCATATGGCCATTTATGATGTAGTGGTTCCAAAGGATAACATGTTACGCAAGATCAATGAACTTATTGACTTTTCTTTTGTGTTGGAAGAATTGATTGA
>NZ_JBFUHM010000078.1:0-13388 GCF_056402395.1 Peribacillus sp. P4_B1 | reverse complement strand
CCCCATTAATGCAGGCGTAACATAAGCACTCATTGACAAACTGAATACGAGAATGCAGCCAGATACGATACCAGGGATACTTAACGGCAATGTAATGGAAAAGAACCTTCTGAATGGGCTTGCCCCAAGTATCGCTCCTGCCTTATCCAGAGAAGGATCAATATTATAAAGACTTGCAACTATGGATAAGATCATGAAAGGAAGATAAGCATTGGAAAGGCCAATCACAACTCCGATTTCCGAAAACAATAGTTTCAATGGTGCATCTATTATGCCAAGGGCCATCAAGGTTTGATTAATCGTTCCGTTAGGCAATAGCAAGAGGTACCAGCCAAAATTACGGACGACTATACTTACCAAAAGCGGTGATACGATCAAGAGCGTGATATACCCTCTGATCCGCGCCGAGCTTTTCGCCATCGTCAAAGCTACAGGATATCCAAGAAATAAAGCAACCAGGACCGAATATAAACTGATTTTGACAGTCAGCCATAAAGAAGATAAATAGTAGCTATCGGAAAAGATTTGTGTATAGTTTTTTAGGCTATATACTGCATCAGCAGCTCCAAGATTATCAGTGGATATGAAGCTTAAATATAAAATGTATAACATCGGTATGACGAAGAAACCAAATATGAATAGCAGAATCGGCGTTAAAAGGAGTAATCCAGGCAGCCAGACCTTCCTTTTCTTGAATTTAGGTTCCTTTTGCGGCTCAATAGGATTCGTTTCCTGTTCTATTTCTTGACTAGCATAACTTCTGATGGGCTCCATCCAATCAACACCTCACTTCCATTTTGCCATGATGAATCGAAAGCAGAAGTCAATACTTGAATACTTTTCCCCTGTAATAGAACATTGATTTCCCATGAGGTACCAAGATAGTTAATTTGGCTAATCCTGGCACGATGGTAATCTAAAGGAGATAAGGAAGTTTCATCAATAGAAAGGATGCGCAGTTTTTCTGGTCTAATATAAATCTTCACCTCATCTCCGGTTTTCAAATCACTATCATTTCCCATGATATTATCTGCGTCGACATGAGTAATATCAGAACCGATCTTGACTGATACTTTCCGCTTGTCCACGGCAGACACTTTCCCTTCAAAACAATTCGATTTTCCGATGAATTGAAAGACGAATTCTGTCTTGGGATGATTGTAAATCTCAGTTGGGGTACTGATTTGTTCAATTTTTCCTGCATTCATGACCACGACTCGATCTGACATGGAAAGAGCTTCTTCTTGATCATGGGTCACAAAAATGGTCGTTACGCCAATTTCCTTTTGTAAACGCTTTATTTCGGCCCTTAGTTCATGACGCAACTTTGCATCAAGGTTTGAAAGCGGTTCGTCAAGCAAAAGGAGCTCCGGTTCCACTACAAGTGCCCTGGAAATCGCAACACGCTGACGCTGACCTCCTGATAATTCCCTTGGATAACGATTTTCCAATCCTGACATTTTCACTAATTCAAGCGCTTTACTTATCTTCTTTTTTTGCTCAGCTTTACCGACTTTGCGTAATTTCAAGCCAAAACTGAGATTTTCATAGACTGTCATATGAGGAAAAAGCGAATAAGTTTGAAAAACCATTCCTAAATCTCGTTTATAAGGCGGAACCTTCGTAACATTATTGCCCTTAATATGGACCTCACCCCGATCTGCATCAAGGAACCCCGCAATGAGGTTCAAGGTCGTGGATTTTCCGCACCCCGAAGGCCCAAGAAGAGTGAGTAACTCTCCTTGTTTCACCTCCAGATCGATACCATTAAGGACAACATTCGCTCCAAATTGTTTAAAAGCGCCTTTTATCTCTACATCATTTTTATTTGACCCAACCCCCAGAACTGCCTTCAGGTGCTGCCCATTGATTTCCACATCGTTTTTTAATATTTCCATGTAATCAACACGCTCCTTTTTATTTGAGTTTTTTGCCTAATTGAGGAGTAACCTCTTTCGCCCATCTGTCTGACACCTCGGCTCGGATTTCGGCAAACTTGGCGAAATCTGGTTTGAATGTTTTATCACTTTCTTTAAGTCCGATTGACTCTTCGAACTTCTCTGGAATTTTCATGCCTTCTACCGTCGGGTAAAATCCTTTTTCGGAAATTAATGCTTGCGCTTCTTCACTGATTACATAGTTGATGAATTCAAGGGCTTCTTTGCTATTAGGCGTATTTTTCACTAGACCAGCGCTGAAAGCTTGAAGCGGTACACCTTCTTTAGGCACGGCCATCTTGATGGGAATACCTGAAACGGCTAGTTCACCAATGGAATAACTTCCCATGACCGTTACGTCAGCAGCTCCCTGTTGGATGGCTGGCATCATTTGCGTTGAGTTTTTATAAAATGTATTGGAATACGCTGCAAGATCTTTTGCCTTTTCAAGACCTGGTTCCATGTCTTCCGTACTGCCGCCGTTTGACATCGCCAGTCCATTAAGTGTATTGAAACCCCAGTCATTCGTAATATCTGAAAATGCCGTTTTACCCTCGTAATCAGGTGAGACAAGATCATTCCATGATTCAATTGATTTTAACCCTTTCTTTTTAAAGGTTTCCGTATTATAAGCTGGTGCAATGACTAAACCGAATGCTGGCGCGGCAGCCTTTTCAACCGGAATGAAACGTGGATCCACCGATTTCATATTGGGAACATTTGACTCATCAATTGGTACGATCAGTTCCTTCTCCTTAGCGCGAATTACATCAACCGGTACAAACAGGGCAACATCTATTTGCGGAGCGTTCTTCTGTAGTTCCACTTTAGAAAGGATTTCACCAGATAAACCGGAAATGTAATTTACGGTTATTCCCGTTTTTTCTTTGAACTTTGGAGCGATCACATCTCGGATGGCACTTTCGATGACTCCGCCATTCCCTGCTATCGTTATTTTTTTCTCTCCATTTTCACCTGCACCCGTTTGTACCGATTCTCCAGGCTTTTGCGGAGTTGGATTACCACACCCTGCAAGAGCGATCAATGCGATTATCAATAAAAGACTTAATATTTTCTTCATATTCATTACCTCCCATTTTTCATTGATTTTCTATAATTCCTTGTTCGCTAAAATATTTCATGGCTCCTGAATGAAAATCGAGTGGAACTTGTTTGGTTGCTTCCTCTATTGAAATATCAGAAGCGGCCGGATGTGTTTGCTGCAGCTCAGGCAGATGTTCATATAGTGTTTTCACCAGATTGTAAGCATGCTGGTCAGACATTTCATCATAGGTTACCAAAACATTTTTAATAGAAATCGTTTGGACACTTTTTTTCATTCCCTTATATGTATCACTAGGAATTTCATTGGCAGTATAAACACCATATTGTTCCTGAAGGTGTTCAATAATATCTTTCGGGATTGGAATGAAGGAGAGTTCCGTTTGCCCGGATATGAAAGCGATTTCATTATTCGGAATTCCCGAAGAAAAGAAAGCGGCATCAATGGTACCATTTTGCAAGGCTTTTGCAGATTGAGAAAAAGATAGATAGGATAAATTCAATTGATCAAGCGGTAAATCCGTTTCTAATAGGATTCGTTCAGCCATAAGCCTTGTACCGCTTCCGGTCGTACCAACACTAATGCGTTTACCAACTAAATCTTCCAAGGAATCAATATCATTTTGTTTCGTTGTAACAATTTGAACATAGTTGGAATATAGGGCCGTTAAAGCCCTTAACTTGGATTTATCCGTTTCAGGCAAATCAAGTACATCTACTGAGGTAAAACCAATTTCTGCGCGATGGCGGCTAACCAATTCAGTATTTTCGATGGAAGCATGGGTTACCTGGGTTCCTGACACAGCTCCATTATATTTTTCAAACATGTTTGACAATCTTTGTCCTAATGAATAATAAACCCCTGACATATCTCCGGTTGCAATGATTAGGAGTCTATTTTTTAAATCCTGTCCTTCAGAAACTAATTGCCTCTGGATCAAGGTAGCAGGTTTTGAAATTTCCTGCTGCTCATTCATAAAAGAACATCCTGCCATGAAACAAAATAACACAGCGACTTTTATAAAGAGTGCTCCATTTTTCATAGTGGCCCTCCTTTCTTAATGAAAATAGATGCAAGTACTATGCCAAGTCGATTAATTGCTCTAAAACGCAAAGTTTGCCGATTTAGAGCATGATTCACCATCATAAACCGGCATTTTTTGCCGGGTACCCAGAAAAAAATGCCGGTTTAGACTATTAGCCTTTTATTCTTCTTTTGAAATGAGCTTGATTTTATCACGAAGGCTCCTTTCAGAAATCTTTAGGATTTGGGCTGTTTTTTGCCGATGGTTTTTACAATATTGAAGAGTGGCCGTTATGACTTTTTCCTCTATTTCTTTCATGGATATGCCAATCGGGATTCTGAAACTGTTAAAATCATCGTCAATGCCATTCGGCTGGAGAATGAACTTCTGTTCTTGAACATATTGTGGCAAGTCGGTATCTTCCATTCTTTTCGAGTTTGATAGGGCAACAGCATATTCTATAATATTACCAAGCTCACGGACATTCCCTGGGTAATGATAATCCAGCAAAATCCGACGTGCGGTTGCGGAGAAAGCCTTGTCTTCCCGGTTCATATCGGTAGAGTGCTTTTTTATAAAATAATCCATAAGGATGGGTAAATCTTCTTTTCTATCCCTTAACGGCGGCATCGAAATGGGAATGACATTTAACCTGAAATACAAATCCTCCCTAAACTTACCTTCCATTACCATTTGCTCCAGGTTTTTATTGGCTGCACTTATAATACGGACATCCAGGGATATTTTTGTATTGGAACCTAGAGGCGTCACCTCTCGTTCCTGCAACACCCGTAATAATTTGACTTGAAGAGGAAGGGGCATTTCACTAATCTCATCCAGAAAAAGGATGCCTTCATTAGCAGCAACGAATTTCCCTTCCTTCCTCTGAGTTGCACCGGAAAAAGCGCCTTTTTCATAACCGAACAATTCAGATTCCAGCAGCATCTCAGGAATTGCAGCACAATTGACAATCTGCATGGGTTTGTTTTTCCTTCTTCCCAGAGTATGGATGTTTCGGGCTACAAGCTCTTTTCCAGTTCCACTTTCACCTGTGATAAGAACACTTGAATCAATATCTTTCACTCTTTCGATCATTGAAAAAATACGCTGCATCGCTTTGCTATTACCAAGGAAGTTCCCAAATCCCTTTTGCATCTCTAATTCTTCGTGTAATGTCTCCAATTTATTGGACATCTGTTTGAATTCGGCTGCCCTCATCAAGAGCAAAGAAAGTTCTTCTATATTAATGGGCTTTTCAATATAGTAGTAGGCCCCTTTTTTTATGGCATCGATGGAAGTTTCAATAGATGAATAGGCAGTCATCATGATGACTGTTACGTTAGGTGCTATTTGTTTGATTTTCTGCAGGACATCAAGTCCACTTTTATTTCCTATCCTCAAATCAAGTAACACAATATCAAAAGGCTGATCGTCGATCTTCCGAAGACCCTCATCCGGGTCCGTAGTTGTCACTACTTGATAAGAATCTTCCAATGCAAAGCTAAGAGCGGTGCAAATAGCAGGTTCATCGTCAATCACCAATACATGCATTTTCATATTACTCCTCCTCATTCCAGGCTTTTATTCGATATATAAAGGTAGTAAAATGGTGAATTTCGTTCCTGAATTAGGATAACTTTTCACATGGATATCTCCGTTATTTTCTTTAATTAACCTATACGATAACGTAAGTCCCAAACCGACGCCCTTTTCTTTATTTGTGAAAAAAGGCTCGAAAATATGGTTCAGTTCCTCCTGTTTCATCCCCTTTCCTGTATCGGATATGGCAATCCGCCCTGTTTTTTCGTTTTCTTTATCAATGGTGATTTTTATGGTCTTTTCCTTTGTTTCTTCAACGGCATGAATCGAATTCAACACCAAGTTAAGAAGTACCTGTTGAATTTGTTGTAAATCTATATAAAAAATAAGGTCCTCCTCAATCGTTTGCTCGAAATTTATTTGTTTTTTTTCCATTGTCACCTTATGAAAAGCAAGTAATGATATAAGGTCATTAGCGTGGCAATTTGTAATATTTGGCGGTCGCGGACGAGCATATTCAATTAAATCGGTAACAATCGCATTCAGCCGGTTTACTTCAGTAGGCAAGTGTTCCATTAGAACTTGTCGGAATTGAGGATTATCATATTTACTCGGCAGTAAATCAATGAATGCTTTAATCGATGTTAAAGGATTCCTGATTTCATGTGCGACACCTGCAACTAGTTGGCCAAGAGCGTGCAGTTTTTCTTGTGTGACCAATTTTTTCTCCAATGTTTTCTTTTCCGTTTCGTCATTCATGGAAAGTAAGTATCCAGTTTGTATTTCTTCAGAATTGAACATCTTATGCATCGAATATGAAATGACCTTCTGTTCATTTTCTTCGTTTATTACCAAGATCCGAAAAGAACCCGTACGATTTTTCTTATTTTGTTCTTGATGGGAAGCTTCGAAATTTTCCATTAATTGTGAATGATTCGAAAAATTCAGAATCATTTCCTTGGAAATGTTTAGAATTTCCGATGCCTTTGCATTGCAGCTGGTAATCATGAAATCGAGATCGAATGTTATGATGCCAGTATTGATATTGTTTAAGATTTGTTCTTTGAACGCTTTGCCATTAGCGATGTTTTGCCGTTGTTTCTCTAAATCCTTATTTAATAAATGTAATTTCAACGTCTGGTTATGAACGGATTTTTTCAGCTTTTGATTCCATATGTAAATAACTAGAAGGATAAGGGCTACTACAGTTAAGATTATGATTAGCCAAAATATGAATTGCTCCAACCTGGCAATTTTTTGATTGGACTGTGGCATGATCCATTTATCAATTATCCCGTTGATATTTCGGTTCGCTTTAAGTTCTGTGAGTGTATTGTCCATCATGAAAAGAAGCGTTTGATTCCCTTTTTTTACTGCAATCGTATAATCCGCGGGTTCAATGACTTCATCGAGTATGATGTAATTCTTTTCCTGGCGGAACTTTTTTAAATAGAAGTCTGCCGTCCATTTGTTTCCAATGAACACATCTGCACGATTGTTCAATAATGTTAAAATGCCCGAGTATTGATTTGAAACGGTCGTTAAGTTTGTATTCCTCATATTGAGAAATGTACTGATTACAGGTGTGTTATAGTCAAGGACAACATGTGAATCACGTAAATCCGTTAACGTATGAATATCCTGTTTCCTTTTACTAGGGATGATAATTGATTGGGACATGGTAAAATAAGATTGAGTGAAATCAAGTTGATTATCTTTTTCAGTATTATAGGTACTTCCAACAATTGCATCAATTGTTCCGTTCATTAAGGCTTTTTCCGCTTCTTGCATCCCCATCGGAATATATTCGAAATCAACCCCATTATATTTTGCTATTTCCTCCATTAAATCAATATTGATCCCTGTCAGCTCACCAGCTTCATTTTCAAATGAAAATGGAGGAAGGGCACTTTCTTCAGCAATTTTAAAAGTTCTTTGTTCAGCAAAAACAGCGGGAGACCATAATGTTTGAACAAAGAATACAAAACAAAATATACATAGTTTAAACAGCCGCTTTTTAATTAAGAACCCTCCTTTTATGTCGATATTCATGCAGTCACTAATCCTCGGCTAAAAAACATCCTGATAATAATACTTCTCCAATTAGGACTTGAACCCTTTAAAATGTAAAAGATTCTTAGTATAATCTGACACAATCCAACAATTACCTACAAAATGGTGTGTTCCTGAATTTTATCCTGTCCTAACCTAGCTAAGGTGTTTAGCAAAATTAAAGTAGAAGAAGAGACAGTTTGCTAAAAAGATCCAGATAATTTCAGAAATCCGCTCCCTTTCCGCCAACTGTCTGCCAAGCCTCATCAAAGCAAGCGTCTGTGGGGTCTCTTCTAGGGTTACTCGGCAGGAGTGTCGCAAATTTCTTCATTCTAATGAGGGTGTCATCTTAAAAACATCAAGGATAACCAAGTTTTCTTTAAAATCATGGTTTGTAATTAGACCCTTCGGAGCATCCAGACATTGACAAAATTATGTTAAAGTATTTTCAATTTAAAGACGTATTAACATTTGCCGTAATGCTCCAAGATGATAAGCCAAGTGGGCAATGATCACATTTACATTTGTCAGCCATTCTCCTAAATAGAAATTTCAGAATTAAAAGCCCAATTTCTCAGTATTAAAATTGAGAAATTGGGCTTTTTTGTTACTCCATATAAGCGCCCTATAATGGAATAACACATTATTTTTATTAGGTGGTTTTGTTGAAGGTCATTGCTTAAACCTTATTCAAGATAAGCACCCGTTAGTTCAAGAAAAGCGTACTTTTCAGCAAAAGCCAAAGGACACACTTTTGTGCGCAGTATTTTTCTTTTCTTATGTGGAATGCGTAAAACTGTTACACGGTAGTTTGCTTTCACTCTACGGATCACTTTTTGTTTTTTCCTTTATTTGATTGAGTGGTTACCTGCGAACCAAAAAGGAGTTCGAATTAACGCAAAGTAAGGTAATATCTTAGGACTTGATTAATTTATTTTCTCATCGAATATACTAATCCTTTAATCCCTTTCCATCGAGAATTTGCTGCATATATTTTTCAACCCTTGATACTCGAGTTTTGGATTGTTTGGGTTGTGAAAAATAAAGAATGTATGCTCTTTGCCGTCCCGGGGTCAATGCTTCAAAAGCAGTTTTCAAGGCAGGGATTTCATCGAATTTATTTTGAAGTTCTTCAGGAATTATGAATTCTGTATTACTTTTAAAATTCACTTCCAAACCGGCTTTTTCAACTTCAATGGCCTCATGGATATAGGCTTTCAAGATGGTTTCCATTGCAACTATTTCTTGAACATTGGTGAACCGAATCTGGCGCGCCCCCTGTACATTCTCCGTTTGTTGGATTAGAATTCCATGGGTATCCTTTAACAAGGCACCTTTGTGAAACAAAAGCGCACAATATTCTTTAAATCCATGTATTAAAACTATGTTTTTTTTCTCAAACGTGTAACAAGGATGCATCCATTTAAATTCTTCGGTCAGCTCACAGTCAAGAACGATATTCCTCAACATCTCATATTCTTCCTGCCACTTTTTAGCTTTACTTAAAAATTCATCAACCTTAGGATTCATTCTACTATTTGTCATCAAGGAACACTTCTCTTTCCGAGCAGTTTGCTTTTTCCTATACGTTAGCTAAATACTAAAAATAGGTTCAGAGGTTCGGTCTTACATTGCCTCTAACAATTTTTTAAGTTGTTCGCCCATTTTCGCCCAACCATATTTCGCACCATTGAACGCTTGATCTTCTTTTTCGAATCCTGTTTGTTCAAGATTTAAATAGGTTGTTCCATCCTCGTGCTTTAATGTCCATGTGACTGTAGTGTTTATTCCACCACCTACCCAAGTGTAAGATAACTTATAAGGCTCCTCCACTTCAAGAACTTCGGAATCGATAATTAAATTCCACTGTTCATTCCGAAACTGAAATTTATGTCCGACGACAGGTTTTAAATCATTAGCCATTACCCATTTAGAAAGCGTATTTGCATCCGTTAAGGCGAGCCATACCTTCTCGATCGGGCTCTTAAAATTAAAATCTTGTGATACTGTTAAACTCATTTTTTGTTCCCCCTCCAATATTTGGTTTAAAAGTAATATTCTTTCACTCCAGAATTTTTTGTAAAACGATACCCAATCCTCAATTTCTCTCAATGGGGCAGCATTCAGCCGATAACGTGTTTCCCTGCCGACCCTTCTGCTGATCACAAGACCAGCCTCTTTAAGGATTGCCAAATGCTTTGAAACCGCAGTACGACCCATTTCAAAATGAACGGTTAACTCATTGAGTGGCAATTCTTCCACGTCCGCCAACAAACGTAGCAATTTGCGTCTTGTTGGATCAGCGATGCCTACATAAATATCACGCTCTTGATTTTTCTCGTTCAAAATCACCCCCCCTTTAATTAGACACCATTTGGTGTCTTTATTATATGACACCAAATGGTGTCCTGTCAATTTTATTATTGCCATCACGGTATTCGTTTTATTCTCCTATCATCAAGTCTATAGGTTCCTTCTTTATTATTTGTTCAATAGATTAAGCTTCAAACTTTTTAAATCCTTTTACAACTAAATTTCCCTGTTAGTTAAAATAACTTTTTGACACAAATGACCAATATTGTTGGTTGCTTTTTTCGAAAATTGGATATGCCCGTGTTTCAGCAAATTCAGAACGGCAGCTAAAAAACTTCGTGATCTTGGAATTGAAGAACGATATACCTTCATTGATAAGCAAAGTGGAAAAGATTTTAACCGGCCTCTATATCAAGAGATTTCACGATTTGATAGTAGGAAATCTAGAGGTGTGGGTAATGCTGGAAAATTAATAGAGGCCCAATTATAAAAATTCTGTTTTCATATGTGGCTGAGCAAGAACGTAGAGAAAATAAGCAAACGATAGGCTGAAGGAATTGAAGTGGAAAAGAATAACGGCGTGAGATTTTGGACGACGTAAGTTGAAATTAATAATGACTTCATTCAAGTATATGATAATGGAACGATTAGATTTTACAAACCCTAAAAAAGTTCCAGTTTGTTTTCAGGAATCCGCTCCCTTTCCTCCGACTGGCTGCCAAGCCTCATCAAAGCAAGCGACTGTGGGTTACGAAAGGTACGAGACTCGTGCGGGAAAAACGAGAACCCCGCCCACAGGCGCAAAGAGCGCCGCGGGCGGACCGTCCGCGGCAAGCGAATGCCTGAAGATGAAATCATTTTAAACCCTCAATATCTTAAATTATTTTTTTATTTCAAGGCTTTTTAACATTTGCCTTAACGCTCCAAGATGATAAGCCGAGTGGGCAATGGTCGCGTTTACATTTGTCAGCCATTTTACTAAATCGATTGTTTCGATTTCAGCGAAAAGAGTTACATATTCTTTTTGTAATCCCTCCCTGATTTCCGCCCATTTCACCTCATCAACATGAGTAATGGTCCAACTTGCGTCCCAATCTTTTTCAAAGTCTGTGCCACTGATCATTGTTCGGATCACCCATAAATAATACCGTATGTGGTCAGAATGAGCAGCAATGGTTGATCCGTTTATGGACCGTGAAGCGTCTTCTGCTGTTAAACCATCGAGTGTCCCGAAAACCCCTTTATTCGGTTTTGAATCAGTATAATAGCTTCCTTCATTTCCAGGTCCCTCAAACGTTTCTTTCAAAAGCGTTTTTATCGAACTTGCCAACGTCTCGCTCATTTCAATTCCTCCCAAATGTTTTAATCGACTTCTTTATAATACACTAAGAAAAATCAATAATCGTTTATTTTTTGTTAAATTAATCCAAAAATCGGGAGTTTAAAATTACTCGATCACCTGGCATAAGGTAAGGGTTTTCTTAACTTTCGAGTACAGTTAACAACCTTATATGGTATTGACGCTGCTCTTAACGTGAAAAAAATAAAAACACCTTAAAAAGACCGTTCCTTAAATAAACAGGAACGGCCTTAATTATTTATTTGAAAATATGATTCAGTCTGAAAAGCCTAAAGGTTTTAATAGCTTTTCAAACGCTCATCCAGGGACACAATTCTAAACTTTAACTCTTGATTCGTGTCCAAGCCTCCTATTACAATTTGATTATCTTCGGTAATGGTGACATATCTGAAGGTTTCATCTCCATGGATCTTTATTTTTGTCTCCAATGTCGTTTCCATTTTTGCAAAAACTTGATCTGTGTATTTTAGCGGAAGTAGATCATCTAATCCCTCATCGGGKCTACCAAGCCACTTAAACATGAAATCCTTCAATGAATATTGTTCAATCATCGATAAATGATCTTTAAAAATTAATTTGTCAATTGTTATCTCTTTCAACTTAACCACTCCTCAATTGTATATAAAGTTTATATGGATAAACTCCTAACATCAAGGGCATTCCAATGACAAACGATTACATTTTGATTACTTGCTGACTAAATAAACCCTTTCTTTCCGGAAAAAGGAGTTTTGCTGCCTGAAATGAAATTGGAAGGTGATTTTTTCTTAAGAGTCCGCCTTTAATTAACATGTAGAGGGGTTATTTTCTAAGGTTTGCAAGTTTTGGTGTAGATGATTATCCATGAAATAAGGATGTTCATTTCAGTCGAAAACAGCCTCCATTTACTCATGAAAATGAAGGCTGTCTTTCTTAAGGGATGTTTAAAAAACTTACTGTTAAATGATTGCCTTTAAATAAAGGCTGTTTTCACATACTTTCTATTTACCAGGTAGTGAGTTGTGGTTGATTTCCCCTTCAGATGCCCGCTTTCCTTGGAGCGGGCGGTGAGCATCCTCGGCGTAAACGCCTGTGGGGTCACCTGTCCCGCAGGAGTCTCGCACTTCCGCTCCAATCAACCTTAAATAGTTTCGTTTTAAAAACAACAATCTTTACGAAAAGAGCCTAAATAAAACATTATAAGTCTTGTTTTCCTTTAACGCCATTTATCGAATAGCTCATTTTTATGTTGGCATTTAATGAGTGATATACTGAGCAGTACGTATTTTTCGATAGTTGAATCGCACGGACCACTTTATCTTCAGGCAGATCACCCTCCAATAAATAGTGGATATGAAAATCGGTAAACCGCTTAGGGTGGTTTTCTGATCGTTCCCCTTCTATCTCTATTTGAAAGGCCTTTGTTTCAAATCGCATTTTTTTTAAAATCATTACAATATCAATACCTGTGCACCCGGCAAGAGAGTGCAAAAGTAACTCTGTGGGTCTTGCTCCACTATTTTTTCCTCCTACGTCTTCGGCAGCATCCATCTTTATTTCATGTCCCGACGGAGTTGTGCCAGAAAAGGCCATTTCCCCTGACCAAGTAATCCTTGAATTCATTTAATTCAATTCCTCCCTTTCTTGATGTTTTGTTCTAAATAGGCCACATGTCTATTTAATGTAAGTACAGGTCATTTAAGTCTTAATATAATATTTCCCCAATATTCCGGTCAGTACGTATATTAAAAGTACTTGGCTTCAGGATTGTATTTTGACCTTAATTTGTGATGAACTTTCAATAATATTATTTCCAAAAGACTTGCTCAGTTAGTCATACTTACTTAACCTACCATGAAGTTTTATAGTTTCCTTTACCATTTAAAGGAGTTTTATAATTATTATTTTCCCCTTTTTGCCAAGTAATATTGCCATTTTCATCTTTCATGACGAACTTGAATTCATAGAGTCGATCTGCTGTTAAACGGAAAGTTCCACTCCAGCTCCCTTCTTTGTTTTGTGTGAGTTTATATTCGTAATCTTCAACATTCCATCTGCCGATTTCCCCTCTATCCCCTATTAAATAAACTCCCTGTGTGACAGGTACATTTTCAACTGTGA
>NZ_JBFUHM010000077.1:0-13539 GCF_056402395.1 Peribacillus sp. P4_B1 | reverse complement strand
CTTGCCAAAGGCATAGCTGGGTAGCTACGTGCGGACGGGATAAGTGCTGAAAGCATCTAAGCATGAAGCCCCCCTCAAGATGAGATTTCCCATGGCGCAAGCTAGTAAGATCCCTGAAAGATGATCAGGTTGATAGGTCAGAGGTGGAAGCGTGGCGACATGTGGAGCTGACTGATACTAATAGATCGAGGACTTAACCAACGCTTTTWAAAAAATGAAATACCTTCTTATTATCTAGTTTTGAAGGAACAACGTTCCTGATATGTTTGGTGGCGATAGCGAAGAGGTCACACCCGTTCCCATTCCGAACACGGCAGTTAAGCTCTTCAGCGCCGATGGTAGTTGGGGGTTTCCCCCTGTGAGAGTAGGACGCCGCCAAGCCATTTATAAGATCAGCCATCTGGCTGGTCTTTTTTCGCGTTCCAGGACAGATCAACCACGATTGGTAGTTAGATGGATCAAAAGTTTAACCTTTTGGACTTGATCCATTCCAATATTAAAAAGGGCACCTTAACTTGGCTTATTTTAAGGAATTGCACAATGCAAGGGTAATCATCATTAGGCATTGTTTTCATCAGCTCTGCCCACCATTCTGTTTCATAACGAGCTATTATACTAAGGTTATAAGAGATCAAATAATGGATTAAAAGTTCAGGTAACGAAAAAGCTGACGAATCTTTATTGAGTGATAGCATGAACTGTCCTTCTGCCATGTTATATCGTATTGGAGAAGAAGCATTATGAATAAGTGCGCTATCTGCTTTTAAAGTCAGTGATCGAGGTGCCTCTGAAATACTGAAAATTTGATTCGTTTTGGATTTTAAAAATTCTTCCAGCCGACTGCTGGACATTTGATAGCTATCCAATATGGCTGAGGGTAGTTGAAAACCATCCGAAGTGGGTGACAGGGCGGCGAAATTTTTCTGGGGAATCGGCCATGTAAAGTTCTGCATATCTGGTATTTCCTTCAATAGCGTCCCCATGGAAAATTTTTCACCTTCCAGATGCCTGATATGAAATAATTTCTCGGCAATGCAGGTGAAAAGTCCATTCTTTTGCGTTTTTACTTCGTCCTTTAAAAATTCGTATTGTTGTTTTTTTCTTTTTCTTGTAGTTACCCCATGGGCAAGTACCGAAGTTGATTCAGGATAGTTAGGATCAATAGTGAGCAGGCAGGCCTTTAACAATTGGGCGAATCCATAAAATATTAGGATTGGCTGTATGGAAAGTGGAGCTATGGCAGCCTGATTATAATATGTTTTACCATGTTCAAGATGGTATATAAATGGATAGCAGTTTTCGTAACTTTTCATTTCTGCATCTTCTATTTTTTCACGCATATAACATTTTTGTAAAAAAAGTTGTGAGGAAGATGCGGAAAAAAAAGGGGTATATTTATCGAAATTATCATTGTTTTCAGGCATTGCAGCCTCTCCTCCGAATTAATAGAATTATCAAACATTTATTTCTCTTCTTGACAGTAGTATGTCCTATTGATAACCTACAAATAATATTTTTAAGCAGGAGGGGAAAATAATGTGGGAAAATAAATTTGCAAAAGAAGGTTTAACCTTTGATGATGTCCTATTAATTCCAGCGAAATCAGAGGTTTTGCCGAAAGATGTTAACCTTCAAGTCAGCTTAGCTGAAAATTTAAAGCTCAACCTTCCTATCATCAGTGCAGGAATGGATACCGTTACAGAAGCTGAGATGGCAATTGCCATGGCTCGTCAAGGCGGATTGGGTATTATCCATAAAAATATGTCTATTGAGGCACAAGCTGAACTGGTGGATAAAGTAAAACGTTCAGAAAGCGGTGTTATTAACGATCCATTTTTCTTAACGCCAGATCACCAAGTATTTGATGCAGAGCATCTAATGGGTAAATATCGCATTTCGGGTGTGCCTGTTGTCAACAATTTAGAGGATCGAAAACTTGTGGGTATTATTACAAACCGTGATTTGCGATTTATTTCCGATTTTTCTTTGAAGATTTCCAGTGTCATGACTATAGAGAATCTGGTCACAGCTCCAGTGGGAACTAACTTGGAACAAGCAGAAAAGATTCTTCAAAAATACAAAATTGAAAAGCTTCCCCTTGTAGACGATAATGGTGTTCTTAAAGGACTTATTACAATCAAGGACATCGAGAAAGTCATTGAGTTCCCGAACTCGGCGAAAGATAAGCAAGGAAGGTTACTTGCAGGTGCTGCTGTTGGTGTGACTAAAGATACATTGAAGCGTGTAGAAATGCTTGTTAAGTCCCAAGTCGATGCAATTGTGCTTGATACTGCTCACGGTCATTCAGCGGGCGTCCTTGAAATGGTAAAGGAAATCAGCGAGGCATATCCTGAATTGACGATCATCGCTGGTAACGTGGCTACTGCTGAAGGAACGAAAGCATTGATTGAAGCGGGAGCTGATGTAGTGAAAGTGGGAATCGGACCAGGGTCAATCTGTACGACAAGGGTTGTAGCCGGTGTAGGAGTTCCTCAAATCACGGCAGTCTTCGATTGTGCGACAGAAGCAAGGAAATATGGTAAAACGATCATCGCTGATGGCGGAATTAAATACTCTGGTGATATCGTTAAAGCTCTAGCTGCAGGCGGACATGCAGTAATGCTTGGAAGTATGCTTGCCGGTGTAACTGAAAGCCCTGGTGAAACGGAAATTTTCCAAGGTCGCCGTTTTAAAGTATATCGGGGTATGGGTTCTGTTGCAGCGATGGAAAAGGGATCTAAGGATCGTTACTTCCAAGAAGATAACAAGAAATTCGTACCGGAAGGCATCGAAGGGCGCCTTCCATACAAAGGACCTCTTTCAGATACCATTTTCCAACTGATTGGCGGCATTCGTTCAGGTATGGGATATTGCGGAACAGCCACATTGGAAGATTTGAGAGAAAACTCTCAATTTGTCAAAATGACTGGTGCCGGGTTAAGAGAGAGTCATCCTCATGATGTCCAAATTACAAAAGAAGCACCGAATTATTCAATGTAATGAATTTAACATATAATCGTCATTAAAATTTATTATTAAAATAGACAGAGTCTACGATTACTCTGTCTATTTTTTTTATTTTTTCTGTGATAAACTATACAAGGTGTCAAGGGAATCACATAAAGTTTCTTCTTTGTTATTGAGATTAGCTTAAAAGTTGGAGGTATTGGAAATTGAAAAAAATCAGCAAGATTACCCTCATTTTCACTTTTGTCTTTGCTCTTGTTATGTCGCAATTTGCCTATCAACCGGGGGAAGCTGTTGCTGAATCTGATAATTTAGGTTTAAAAGCAGAGGCAGCCATCATCATTGATGGTAAAACAGGACAAATCGTGTATGAAAAAAATGCCGATGAAGTATTAGGGATTGCATCCATGTCAAAAATGATGACTGAATACATCATAATGGAGTCAATCAAAAATGGGAAAATCAGTTGGGATCAAAAAGTTAAAATAAATAAATACGTGCATGATCTTTCAAAAGCACCGCATTTGTCGAATGTTGGGTTAACAGAAGGTGAAGATTACACAGTTAAAGAACTATATCAAGCCATGGCTGTCTATTCTGGAAATGCTGCAACGGTAGCTTTAGCACAATTGATTTCCGGAAGTGAAAAGAGTTTTGTTAAATTAATGAATGAAAAAGCAACAAAATTAGGCTTAAAAAACCATAAATTCGTTAATGCCAGCGGTTTGAATAACTCCGATTTATTAGGGCAATACCCTACTGGTAAAGCAGATGAAGAAAATATCATGACCGCAAAAGATACTGCTCTTCTTGCTTATCGTCTAATAAACGATTATCCGGAAGTATTAAAAATTGCGAGTATTTCTAAATTGAAGTTCCGTGATGGAAAAGAGTATTCGAACTTCAACTGGATGTTGCCTGGCCTGATATTTGAATATAAAGGCGTAGATGGACTGAAAACGGGATCTACTGACTATGCCGGTTATGGTCATACAGGGACGGTTATCCGGGATGGCCAACGCTATATCACGGTGGTAATGAAGTCCACTAGTAAAACTGAACGTTTTGCGGATAGCACTAAGCTGATGAACTATGCTTATGCAACCTTCAAAAAAGAAAAAGTACTTCCAGCCAATTACCAAGTGAAAGGGAAAGAAACACTTTCAGTAGTAAAAGGTAAGGAAAAAAGTGTTAAGGTTCAATCTGAAAAAGCGATCGAGCTACTTGTTGAAAATGGTGAGAAAGATAACTATAAAACAGATTTAGTGATCGATAAAAACAAATTGAATGATGATGGTAAGTTGACTGCACCAATCAAAAAAGGTGAAAAACTTGGATACATCACAGTCACTCCTAAAAACGGCGAAGATTACGGGTACATTAACGGCGATCCAGTGAAGGTTAACGTCGTAGCTGCTGAGTCTGTTGAAAAGGCAAACTGGTTCGTATTATCAATGCGTGCGGTTGGCGGATTCTTTGGTGATGTATGGAGCAGTGTAGCTTCTACAGTTAAAGGCTGGTTTTAAGTTTCGTGTATAAAACGGTTGCGTAATGTATAAAATTATAGTACATTATGGAAAACAATCTGATTATATAAGAAAGCAATGACAGGATATAGTAACAAGTATTTCTTTCAATAGAGAGCCGATGGCTGGTGGAAATCGGTGTGAGAATCTTGTGAATCCCTCCTGGAGCAGAGTATGGAAAGCCTTATGGGGTCAGTAAGTACTTTCGGTTAAAAGCCGTTATCGTGATAAGTGGTAGACATTTTTCATATGTCTTCAACTAGGGTGGCAACGCGGGTTAACTCTCGTCCCTTCTTCAGGGGACGGGAGTTTTTTGCGTTCTTGGAAAGATCATCAGATATTAAGGAGGAACTGAAAATGTTGGATTTGAAATATGTAAGAAATAATTTTGAAGAAGTAAAACGTGTACTGCAATTCAGAGGAGAAGATCTAACTGATTTAGGTAAATTTGAAGAGCTTGATTTGAAGCGCCGAACCTTGATTGCCGATACGGAAAAGTTGAAAAGCAAAAGGAATGAAGTTTCACAGCAAGTGGCAGTATTGAAACGGGAGAAAAAGGATGCTGACCAGTTGATTGCCGAAATGCGTGAAGTTGGAGATCAAATCAAAGGATTCGATGATGAGCTTCGTGAAGTGGAAGCCCGCTTAGGAACATTACTTCTTTCCATTCCTAATATTCCGCATGAAAGTGTCCCAGTTGGTGAAACGGAAGACGATAATGTTGAAATCCGTAAATGGGGGGAATTGCCGGAATTCAAATTTGAACCAAAACCACACTGGGATGTAGCTGGAGATTTAGGCATCCTGGATTTTGAACGGGCAGCAAAAGTTACCGGAAGCCGATTTGTATTTTATAGGGGTCTAGGTGCACGGTTAGAGCGTGCTTTAATTAGCTTTATGCTGGATCTTCATGTTGAAGAACATGGATATGAAGAAATGCTGCCTCCATATATGGTCAACCGTGCAAGCATGACTGGCACAGGTCAGTTACCTAAATTCGAGGAGGATGCCTTCCGTATTGAAAGTGAAGATTACTTCTTGATTCCTACGGCTGAAGTGCCTGTGACAAATTTCCATCGTGATGAAATCATGAGCATGGATGATCTGCCGATAAGTTATGCGGCATACAGCGCTTCTTTCCGATCAGAGGCAGGTTCTGCCGGTCGTGATACCCGCGGGTTAATTCGCCAGCACCAGTTCAATAAGGTTGAATTAGTGAAGTTTGTAAAGCCGGAAGATTCTTATGGGGAATTGGAAAACCTCACGGGTCATGCCGAAAAGGTCCTTCAATTGCTAGGTCTTCCATATCGAGTACTAAGCATGTGTACGGGAGATCTTGGTTTCACTGCTGCTAAAAAGTATGATATCGAGGTTTGGATCCCGAGTTATGGAACGTATCGTGAAATTTCTTCTTGCAGTAACTTTGAAGCATTCCAGGCTAGAAGGGCCAATATCCGCTTCCGACGTGATGCAAAAGGAAAACCGGAACACGTCCATACTCTAAATGGATCAGGTTTGGCAATCGGCCGTACAGTCGCGGCGCTTTTGGAAAATTATCAGCAGGAAGATGGCAGTGTTATCATTCCTGAAGTATTACGACCATATATGCGCGGTGTGGAGGTCATTAAACCGTAAGTTAAAGAAAAAAGGAATCAGCTTCTGATAAAAGAAGCTGATTCTCCTTTTTATCTAAGTTTAAAAATTATTTCAAAAAACTTTCTAGACTGCTTGACTTTGATTTTAATTCAATGTATTATAATAAATGTTGATACGGAGGTATACCCAAGTTCGGCTGAAGGGATCGGTCTTGAAAACCGACAGGGGAGTCAAATCCCGCGGGGGTTCGAATCCCTCTACCTCCTCCATAACTTATTAATAACCACAGCGCATAAATTGGATATCGATAAATTCCGTTACAGAGATGTAACGGAATTTTTGTTTTCTAATATATTGAAAAACCACCGGATAACCGGTGGTTTTTTTGTTTTACATATTTCGTAACAACTTGGTTTGCTCCATATATTCGGCAATCCGTTTTATAAGAGGTTCGATACTTGCTTCATCCTGCATAAGGTCATATTCATTTATATTCAATCGAAGGACAGGACAGGCATTAAATTGATCAATCCATTCTTCATAACGGCCGTGCATCTCCTGCCAATATTCAATTGGGGTATGCTGTTCCATCGGACGGCCACGCTCTTGGATACGGTCGAGGATATCGTCCAGTGAACCTTCGAGATAGATAAGTAAATCAGGGTGCGGGAAGTATGGCGTCATTACCATGGCGTTGAAAAGGCTTGTGTAAGTTTCGTAGTCCACATCGTTCATCGTACCTTTTTCATGATGCATTTTTGCAAATATTCCAGTGTCTTCATAAATGGAACGGTCTTGGATAAAACCGCCTCCATATTCAAAGATTTTTTTTTGCTCTTTAAAACGTTCAGCGAGGAAATAGATTTGCAGATGGAAACTCCAACGATTAAAATCATCGTAAAACTTATCCAGGTAGGGGTTCGTATCAACCTTTTCAAAGGATGTCCTGAATTGAAGGGCATCGGCTAATGCATTGGTCATGGTTGATTTTCCTACGCCAACCGTCCCTGCTATCGTAATGACGGCGTTGTTTGGAATATTATATTTCTTTCGTAAGTTCATTTGACTTTACTCCTTTTTGCAGGGCATTCTCTATTTGGGTGATTATCGTTTTCAAATCATCCTTGTTGCCGACGAAATCCAGTTCATCTCCGTTAAATGTAAGCACAGGTATGTCAGGGTGCCGTTTTTCAAACGTTTCCATGAATATTTGGTAATCTGCGGATAATTGCTCTAAATAAATGGAAGATATATTTTTTTCGAAATCACGGCCTCTTCTACCGATGCGGGAGATCAGAGTATCAAGACTTGCGTTTAAATAAATGACCATATTAGGTTTTGGCATATCCCGTGTTAAAATATTGAATATTTCAAGGTATTTATTGTATTGTTCGTTTTTTAGGGTTCGTTCAGCAAATATCAAGTTCTTGAATATATGGTAATCAGCCACCACGGCTTGGTCATTAGTAAGATACTTTTTTTCGATATCTTCCAATTGTTTATAACGGTTACATAGAAAAAACATTTCTGTTTGAAAGCTCCACTCATCAATGTTGTTGTAGAATTTACCCAGAAATGGATTTTCATCTACAATTTCCCTCAATAACGAAAATTGAAAATGCTCTGCGATAGCTTTTGCAAGTGATGTTTTTCCCACGCCGATTGGACCTTCGACAGTGATAAATGGGGTGGATTTCATCCAATCTGTCCTCCTTCATGAGGTATCAAGCTGAAATTCCCAGTTTATTAGGTTTCAGCCAAGAGATATTGTATCACAGACTTAGGACTTAAGTGATATTTTTGTCAGTTTGCTAATGAAGGAGAATGAAAGAGTGTGTAACAGGGGGATATGGTGGGGAATGCCTTGTTCTGGTGAATACCTTAAATGTCCACACACTTTTTAATGGATGCCTTAAGAACATGGTTCATCATCTTTAATGCATAATGATTATCTTCCTTTGATGCTGAAGCGATGCAATCCTCGGGTATCCATAATTTATATTCCGGTATATAGGCATCTTTGGCCGTGAACAGGACGCAGATGTTACCGGCTATACCAGTAATGATCAGGGTTTCCACCTTTAATCGTTTGAGTAATGTGTTGAGGGTGGTACCATAAAATGCAGAATGCTTCGGCTTGATGAGAAAGAACTCGTCTTGTTGTGGTTTTGTCGTTTCAATTAATGGCAGGTATCAATTATTTTATCGAAGTCAGCCTGCCATAAATCATAATGGTCATTGATATAAATGATTGGAAAGCCCTTTTCTTGCATTTGCTTTTTTAATTTCAAAATCGGATCGATGATAAGCTTCGTATGTTCAAGGAGCATATTCCCGTGTTTGAAATCAAAATCATTGATCATATCAATGATAAGCAAGGCGAAAGAAGGCGATTTAGGTCGATTCATGGTATATCCTCCTTCATTGTGAGAATTTACTTGCAGCACATATGCAGCTTGCGTTACTATTCATTAGAATAAGTAGTATGACCTTTATTTTGTCTTATATTTGTCTGTTTACTCCTACTTAATTTGAGGGGGTTTTTTTATGAAGGATGATGTTTTTTACATGAATTTGGCCTTGAAGGAAGCTAAAAAGGCGCAGGCATTGAATGAAGTGCCGATTGGCGCTTTAATCGTAATAGATGACCAAGTTATTTCGACGGGGCATAACCTAAGGGAAACAGAACAGAATGCGACGGCACATGCAGAGCTACTTGCGATCAATGAGGCTTGTCGTGCTACTGGCAGCTGGCGCCTTGAGGATGCGACGCTATATGTAACGTTGGAACCTTGTCCCATGTGTGCAGGTGCCATTTTACAATCGAGGGTAAGGCGGGTTGTTTTTGGAGCGCACGATCCAAAGGCTGGATGTGCAGGGACATTTATGGATTTACTTCGAGATGAACGCTTCAACCATCAATGTGAAGTAACGAGCGGTGTATTAGGGGAAGAGTGCGGTTGGATATTGACTTCTTTTTTTAAAGAGCTTAGGAATAAAAAGAAAAATTTGAAAAGAGAGAGAGCACTCAAGATTATCGAAGAAAATAAATAGGTGAAAAACGAATGTTGAAGATGAGGCTTAGCTTCATTTGATAAATTTGGAATCAAACTGTCCATGAACAACACTTGCGTTTTTTTTGTTACCTTAGTATAATGAATTATGCGTCGACATGACGCTGCGAAATTGGTATTACATTTGCCGTGCTAGACGGGGAGGTAGCGGTGCCCTGTACTCGCAATCCGCTCTAGCGAGGTTGAATCCCTTCTCGAGGTTAGCATTCTGTAGGGCCTGCCTTAAGTAAGTGGTGTTGACGCCCGGGTCCTGCGCAATGGGACTCCATGAACCATGTCAGGTCCGGAAGGAAGCAGCATTAAGTGGAAGTTCTCATGTGCCGCAGGGTTGCCTGGGCCGAGCTAACTGCTTAAGTAACGCTTATGGTTGCTAATCGACAGAAGGTGCACGGCAGTTATTTTACATAAACAAAAAACTCATTCGTATCGGGTGGGTTTTTTTTTATGCCAAGAAGGTAAACTGCTTGGTTTTTTGAAAACAATGAGGCAATCATAAAATTTCCTTTTAGACTTTGAAATTAAGGAAATCAGTAATGTATAATAAACAAGATGGAGAAAAAAGGAGGGATTTCCGTGGGGTATCAAGCATTATACCGGGTATGGCGGCCACAACAATTCATTGATGTAGTTGGGCAAGAACATGTAACGAAAACGCTGCAGAATGCCTTGGTCGGGCAGAAGGTTTCACATGCCTATTTATTTTCCGGTCCACGCGGGACAGGGAAAACAAGTGCTGCCAAAATTCTAGCAAAAGCAGTGAATTGTGAGCATGCCCCGACAAGTGAGCCCTGTAACGAATGTGCTACTTGCCGCGGAATCACTGATGGCTCCATATCAGATGTTATAGAAATTGATGCAGCATCCAATAATGGTGTCGAGGAAATCCGTGACATTCGTGATAAGGTCAAATATGCACCGAACGCGGTTACATATAAAGTTTATATCATTGATGAGGTACATATGCTTTCACAAGGCGCTTTCAATGCGCTTTTAAAGACATTGGAAGAACCTCCGAAGCACGTAATTTTTATATTGGCGACGACAGAACCTCATAAGATTCCACTAACGATCATCTCCCGTTGCCAAAGGTTTGATTTTAAAAGAATTCAGCCTCAAGATATTGTTGGCAGGATGTCACAGATTATTGCAGAAACAGGTGTTTCATGTGATGAACAAGCTCTGCATATCATTGCGAGGGCAGCAGAAGGCGGGATGCGAGATGCCCTAAGCCTTCTTGATCAAGCGATTTCCTTCAGTTCGGAGACGGTTTCCGTGGAAGATGCATTGACTGTCACCGGTTCTGTTTCGCAGGCATTTTTAAGCAGGTTGGCAAAGGCTATATATGATAAAGAAGTAGTGGTGGCACTTGAAGTCCTTGAAGAATTGCTAGCTATGGGAAAAGATCCGGCTAGGTTCATAGAAGACATGATTTATTATTTCCGTGACATGCTTTTGTATCAAACTGCACCAGCCCTGGCAGAATCCTTCGAGCGTGTATTGATAGATCCCCAATTTAAAGAATTGGCGGAAGTCATCTCCTCTGAATCGATTTACTCCATTATTGAAAGCTTCAATCAAACACAGCAGGATATGAAATGGACAAATCATCCAAGGATTTTCCTTGAAGTGGCACTTGTGAAATTATGTAATGAGCAAAGGTCAAATCAAACGGATGATGGGCAGCTTAAACAGATGCAGCAGAAAATAGATGATCTAGAGAAAAAATTAATGGAAATGCATAAAAATGGCATTCCGGCAGCCATGACAGAAAAACCTGCAGAGCAGGCGAAAGCACAAAGGGCCATTAAAAAAGCATATAAAGCACCTGCAGGAAAGATCAATCAAGTTTTGAAACAAGCTACAAAGCCAGATCTTAATGTAGTGAAAAGTAAGTGGGGAGAAGTGCTTGAACAGTTAGGTCAGCAAAACCAAAAGTCATTGGCAGCTTTATTAACGGAGGCAGAACCTGTTGCTGCGTCAACTGAAGCTTTTGTGGTAAAATTCAAATATGATATTCATTGTCAAATGGCAATGGAAAATAACCGTTTCGTGGAAGTGATGGCCTCAATCATGCAGCAATTGACCGGGCACCGTATGGAGATAGCTGGTGTTCCGGAGAGCCAGTGGCAAAGGTTGCGGGAGGACTTCATTTCAACACAGCAGTTCGACGGTCCAGAAGAAACGGAATCAAAAGAAGAAGACCCCTTTATAGCAGAGGCTAGAAAATTAGTCGGCGATGATCTACTTGAAATTAAAGAATAATTGGAGGTAAGGAAAATGGGTATGCGCGGCGGTAATATGCAAAATATGATGAAACAAATGCAAAAAATGCAAAAGAAGATGGCAGAGGCACAAGAAGAATTAGGTGAAAAAAAGATTGAAGGCACTGCTGGCGGCGGAATGGTAACGGTCATCGTGACAGGCCATAAAGAAATAGTTGATGTAATCATCAAACCGGAAGTTGTCGATCCGGATGATATCGATATGCTTCAGGATTTAGTGCTGGCTGCAACTAACGATGCTTTGAAAAAGGCTGAAGAACTGACAAACCAAACGATGGGACAATTCACTAAGGGAATGAACCTTCCGGGTATGTTTTAAGCAAGTTCAAAAGAAACTTCCTTTCAGGAGGTTTCTTTTGAGATTTTTAGGGGGAATTTGATGCATTATCCAGAACCGATTTCCAAGCTCATTGACAGTTTTATGAAATTGCCGGGGATTGGGCCTAAAACGGCTGCTCGATTAGCCTTCCATGTACTAAGCATGAAGGAAGATACTGTTTTGGATTTTGCAAAAGCACTTGTGAATGCTAAACGGAATCTTATGTATTGTTCAGTCTGTGGTCATATTACAGATCAAGATCCCTGTTATATCTGCGAAGATCAAAAGAGGGACAGAAGTTTGATTTGTGTGGTTCAGGACCCGAAAGATGTAATAGCTATGGAAAAGATGCGAGAGTTCAATGGTTTATACCATGTACTGCATGGCAGTATTTCACCGATGGACGGAATTGGTCCAGAAGATATAAACATTCCTGATTTATTAAAACGCCTGCAAGATGAAACAGTGCAGGAGGTCATTTTGGCTACTAATCCTAACATTGAAGGTGAAGCGACAGCCATGTATATTTCGCGGTTGCTAAGACCGTCAGGGATTAAAGTGACCCGAATTGCCCACGGACTTCCTGTTGGCGGAGATTTGGAGTATGCGGATGAAGTGACGCTATCAAAAGCAATTGAAGGAAGAAGAGAAATATAAGATAGCTGGGAGGACTTCACTTGTTCTTTCGTAAAAAAAAGAAACTTCGAAATGAATTTAATGAGTCATTAATCGAAGATCTTGAACATTTGAAATGGAATTGGCATAATCAAAAATCATTACTTGAAAAAAGCGTTGATCCATCTGAGGAAGTAATCGCCCAAACAAGACTGGCGGAAGTGAAATATTTCTACTTATTCAGGGAAGTTAAAAGAAGGAATGTCCGCATAAAAAGATGATAAGTAGATGGCTGTGAAGGAATGCATTTTCTTCATAGCCATTTTTTGTTTGAGTTCTTAATCCAAAGATCTCTTCATATAAGTGAAGTACAAGCTTGCGGGGAGGAATGATTTTGGAACCAGTTGTCTTTGTTGCCGTAGTTGGCGGCCTGATTTTAATGCTCCTCATTATAGGGGCGCCATTAAGACCCGTCCGGTTTATAGGGCAGGGGATTATAAAGATCATTATCGGTGCAGCCTTTTTGTTCTTTTTGAATACACTTGGGAATCAAGCGGGCATTCATGTACCCATCAACCCTGTTACCTCAGCAGTCGCCGGCCTGCTTGGAATACCAGGAGTTGCAGCTTTGGCGGCCATTGGCTATTGGGTCATTTAAAAGGAATTAGCGTCGATGTTACTCTGAAAAACCTCATGGAAACTCCTTGAGGTTTTTATCATGTTATCGTTCATTTAGGTTTTTTTAAAAATATGCAAATAAACCATTGACGAAAAAAGAACAACCTGATAATATATTAGGAGTCGCCAATAACGACATCATAAATACTCAATCAAAAAAATGTGAAATAAATATTGACATTAGAATGAGTTGATGATAAGATAATAAAGTCGCTTACGAAGTAACGACGAAGAATTGCTCTTTGAAAACTGAACAAAACAAAGCGCCAACGTTAAATTTTAAGTGAGCACACACTATCAAAAAGCAAATGAGCAAGTCAAACATTTCTTCGGAGAGTTTGATCCTGGCTCAGGACGAACGCTGGCGGCGTGCCTAATACATGCAAGTCGAGCGAATCGATGGGAGCTTGCTCCCTGAGATTAGCGGCGGACGGGTGAGTAACACGTGGGCAACCTGCCTATAAGACTGGGATAACTTCGGG
>NZ_JBFUHM010000076.1:0-14078 GCF_056402395.1 Peribacillus sp. P4_B1 | reverse complement strand
CCGAAGTTATCCCAGTCTTATAGGCAGGTTGCCCACGTGTTACTCACCCGTCCGCCGCTAATCTCAGGGAGCAAGCTCCCATCGATTCGCTCGACTTGCATGTATTAGGCACGCCGCCAGCGTTCGTCCTGAGCCAGGATCAAACTCTCCGAAGAAATGTTTGACTTGCTCATTTTGCTTTTTTGATAGTGTGTGCTCACTTAAAATTTAACGTTGGCGCTTTGTTTTGTTCAGTTTTCAAAGAGCAATCTGTTGTCGTTTCTCTCAGAAGCGACTTCTATAATGTAACACATTGTGTCACGTTTCGTCAACAACTTTTTTGAATTTTTTTCATCAAGTTGTTGGCTGTTTGTGTTGCTGTCTTAGCGACAAGAAATAATATACCATGTACCAAAAATGTTTGCAATATGTTTTTAAAAACTTTTTCAAAAAAAATGTTTTTTTCTTTTTTCCTCTATATATCCTTTTCATCATCCCCACCACCCTGTCCCCTTTTTCCGGAACAAGCACATGTTTCATGAATAAACGAAGCATATTTCCAAAGAAACACAAATAGACATATATAGATATCTTTTTCCCTTGAGGTGAAGCGATGAATCTATCATTAATCGGATTACTCATTTCTTACAGTATGGCCCTTTATTTATTCAGTTCTGCTTATTATGAAGCCATTAGGTTCAGCAAAGAAAAAGGCAGGGTGAATGGCACGACGTTTTTATTCAGCTTTACTTTCGCTTTGATTTTCACACGGATCACCTATTTGTTTCACCCCTATTAAATAAAGCAGTAAGTCGGGAGACTTACTGCTTTTATACGGAGACCTTCGCTTCTTTATATACCTTACTTTTCTTTTCATCCACTAGGAACATCATCAAACCACCCAATATGATTGTACCTCCAAGGACCTGCGTCCAGAGTATCGGTTCATCCAATATGAAGTAAGCCAGAACCGTTGCTCCAACCGGTTCAAGTAAGATTCCCATCGAAAGCGTCGAAGTGCTTAACCACTTTAAAGACCAATTGAATAAAGAGTGTCCTAATAAAGTCGGGAAAATGGCAAGCAAAACAAAATAGATCCAATCGGCAGCCGGATACGGGGCCAATCCCTCTTCCTTGAAGATCACATAGAAAAACAAAGTAACAGCACTGATTGCATACACGACAAATGTATATGTTATAGAAGAGACGCGTTTTCGAACATTTTGGCCAAATAGTAAATAACCGGTTACCAACGCACATGCGATAAGCGAAAGAATATCTCCCCAAAGCGCCATACCGCTGATTCTCAAATCTCCCCAGCTAATGACAAGGCTGCCTGCTATCGCAATGATGCCGCTCAATATTGCCTTCATTGAAAATCTTTCTTTGAAAAACAAATAGGCTCCAGCAAAAGCGAATAATGGCTGAAGGGTGACAAGCACAGTTGAACTGGCGACAGACGTGTAATTAAGCGATTCAAACCATAAAATAAAATGAAAAGCCAAGAAAACTCCTGCCGCAATCGAATATAGCCAATCCTTTTTCCCAATGAATATAAGTTCATGGCGGTATTTCACCAAAAACACCGGAAGCATAAGAAGGACGGTAAATAATAAACGGTAAAAAGCTATAACACCCGATGGAGCAGTCGCCAATTTAACAAGGATGGCCGAAAATGAAACGGATGCAACACCGATCGCCAACGCAACATAGGGATTCACTTTTGGCATTTGCATTTAAATTCCTCCTTTCAATCGGAATGACGTTACGTATTATTGAACTCTATTCTACTATGTTAAAATTATAAGGGTAAGCTTTTTTGAAAAACGGGTATATGGCAACACACGATCTTATTCATCGATAATATTTGGAAGTGGTGAAACAAATGGAATGGACATTCGACCCGCAATCGGAATTGCAAATCCTTATAAAATTGGGTATTTCAGCTCTCCTCGGCCTAATCATCGGACTAGAGCGAGAAATGAAACGAAAACCCGTTGGATTAAAAACAAGCCTGGTCATTTCAATCGTCAGCTGCTTATTAACGATCGTTTCCATGGAATCCGCTTATAAGTTCCCAGGGAGTGAACACGTAAACATCACAATGGACCCCTTGCGTCTAGCCGCTCAGATTGTTTCTGGCGTCGGCTTTATCGGGGCTGGCGTCATTCTCCGGAGGGACAATAACAGCATATCCGGTTTAACGACAGCTGCCATCATCTGGGGAGCTGCCGGTATCGGGATTGCCGTTGGAGCAGGATTTTTTCTTGAGGCCATAGCCGGCGTCATACTATTGATTATAAGTGTCGAATTGGTGCCCTTAATCGTTACCTGGCTCGGACCGATGAAGTTGCGGCAAAAAGAAATCTTTCTGCAGCTGGTGGTGAAAAATAAAGATGACATTGCCGTCGTGCTGAAAAAAATCAAAGACGAAAAAATATTCATCAAAAACCTAAGAATCAAAGATGTGGAAGAAGACCACCACCTTTTGACGCTTAAAGTATTGGTCGATCATAAAGTTAGAACATCAGAAGTGTATTATACCGTTTCCAACCTTAAGGAAATTGCACGGGTAGAGATTGAAAATGCCTAATAAGAAAACCGTTTGACTTACCCTCAAACGGTTCACCAATAAAAGGGATTCGGAATTAAACATTCCGAACCCCTTTTGAAATTCCCTTTGAATTTTCCTCAATATTAAGAGATTGATCTTCTACGAGTCCACTACGTTTAGACCATTTTTGACCCCGGGAAAGTACAATTGCCTGCAAAAACTCAATCCTCAGGTTTTATCTTTAACACCAGAATCCAACACCTAATATGCATACATGGACATTTACTATCATCCATCGGTCAGTGAGAAAGTCTAGTGTTACGTGACTTCACTGGGGCCCATTCCTTTATTTAAGGGTCCACTCTATACATTTATTTTAAATTTGCAAAGTAATCAAACCGATATCCTTCTCCATACGTTTATATATAGTGAGGGGACGAACTCTGACTTGATTAAACATTTCAAAGAAAGGTGGTTAGGACAACCAGCAAGATATTGACAGGGATTTAAACAATGATCAAGAAAATAACTTCCCGAGGTGAGTAATGTTTAAAAAGATGAAGTTAAAGAGTATATGGATTATTCCCTTACTATTTGTGGTTTTTATACCAAATGTAATTGGTGCTTCTTCTACTAAAGGTAAAAGCCCAGTGTTAGGGACAGGCTTTGACACCCACATCACCAACAATTCCCTTGCTGTTAGTCCGGATGAGCGAATAGCGATTGTCTCAGATAGCCGAGAACAATCCATCCTGGTCTATGATCTCGCCAAAGGCAAGTTGCGCAAAAAGATTGACGGCTTCGGTTCACCGAGAAACATCGTGTTTATTGATGACGGTTCAGAGTTTGTCGTCTCAGACAGTACGCTCGGTACACTCCGGTTTTACAGTATTAAAAATTTCACCTTGAAAGATGAAGTTGTCATTGGTCCAGGTGCATTCGGGACTGCTGTCAGTCCGGATGGAAAGACATTGTATGTGAACAATCAAGCACACAATTCCGTCACGGTCGTCGATCTGGAAAAACGAAAACCGATTGACGTCATTACCGGTTTCGCCCAACCAAGGCAAGGCATTAAAGTCTCTTCAGACGGAAAATATATCTTTGTCACGAACTTTCAAGGAGATAAAGTGTCCATCGTTGATGCCACCACTAAAAAAATCATTCGTGAAATATCAGGGTTCTCCAGTATTCGCGGAATCTCGATTACCGCTGATGGAGGAACATTATATGCCGCCAACAGCGGACGCAACAGCATTTCCGCAGTTGATACGCTAGACGGTAATATTAAGGGTGAAATCAAAGTGGGACGTGAGCCATATGGAGCGGCTCTATCGCCTGATGATAAACTCCTTTTTGCAAGCAACAAAGCTGATAATACGATTGACGTGATCAATGTCGCTGATCACCGCGTAGTTAAAACAATCGGGGGTTTCAAAGAACCAAGGCAAGCAATTGTCTTTAGCCATGACGGGGATCAGGCTTATGTATTAAATCGGGATCTCTCTATTGCGCGTGTTGATGTTAAAACATACACCATAACGGATATAATTCAGGATAAGCAAAAAAAATATAAGCTTAAAATACTAGAATCTGACGAAGTGGGGAAATATGTAGCAGATCAAGACGGAATGACACTTTATTATTTCACTAAAGATGATTCTAGTGTCAGTAATTGCAAAGGCCAATGTCTTGAAATTTGGCCGTCATTCCATGCAGATAACATCAGCTCCAATAAAGGATTCGACAAAAAAGACTTTAAAACAATCATAAGAGATGACGGACAAAAACAAACAACATATAAAGGGCACCCACTTTATTACTATGCGAAAGATAAACATGCAGGTGATATAAATGGACAAGGCGTCAATAATGTCTGGTATGTAATCAAAAAAAAGGTTTTTGAGGAATAAGCGCAAGAACAAGGAATCAGGAACGCTGAAAAGTGGCACAAAAAATTGTTTAAGATAAAAACCGTTAATATTTTTGAACAGATGAAAAAAACAAACCGAGAGATGGATTAACATGATCAAATCAATTATTATTTAGTGGTAATGATTTTTTTCCTTTAATGACAGCTGGCTGCAGCTCTAATGTTGAAAAAGCGATTTCGTTGGTGTAATGGTTACATTATTATGCTTCAGGTCTTTTACCTCTAAATCGTATAAACAAAAAAACTGTAGGTTAACTTGATACATCGCTTCTATAGTCTGATCCGTTTGACTACCCTCAAACGGTTTTTTATCATTTTTGCAAAAATCTCATATTTAATATTGACTTTTCACCAAAATCCGATAAAATAATTATTGTACCTCAATTCGGGGCATTAGCTCAGCTGGGAGAGCGCTACGCTGGCAGCGTAGAGGTCAGCGGTTCGATCCCGCTATGCTCCATACTTAGAAACCCTTGTGTAACAAGGGTTTTTTTCTTTGGCTAAAAAAATAATAAGCGCGCGGATCATACTTTGGTCATAAAACGCTAATATGTATTAAGTGTAACTTTTAGTTGAATTAAAAACATTTACACTATCATAATCATTCTTGTTCTTTACCCAGATACTACTTCTTTACGTGCATATATCAGATAAGCTTAGGAAAAAAATAAAAAATTGGTCAGTTCCTTTCAAGAATTAACCTTCATTGTGATCATTTGAATCATCACAATCTACATATACACATTTTTTGTGTGCTTTAGTAGTGGGCCTTATCCACGGTGCTTATCATTTCCCAAAGTTTGAAAGAATTTGCGATAAAATCAGCGCAAAGGAGTTAAAGAATCCTTTTATTACAAAATACACCTACCTCCTTTTAGGAAGTAGGCGCATTCAATTTATTTCAAATTTATTATCAATAAAAGCTTCGAAAAGCTTAGTTAATAAACCATTGCAATGATTTACTAACTAACAATCCTTCAGGACAATCTATGAAAAAAAGATGCGATAACCTTCCCTAGTCTTCGAATTCCCTCGATTATTTCTTTCTCATTGGCATAACTGAACGAGAGCCGGAGAAACTCGGTTCCATCGTTTTGATCCAAGAAAAAGTATTTCCCTGGAACATATGAAACACCCTCAGCTAGAGCCTGTGATAATAAATGCGATGTATCAACACCAGGAATTCTCACCCATACAAAGTAACCACCATCTGGTACATACCAGGAAATGGATTCTGGAAGAAATTGTTCCATCGAACGGATTAACGCAGTACATTTAGAGCGATACACATCTTTTAGAAGGTCTAGTCTTTGCTCAAAATCGGTGTTTTCTAAGTATGCAGCCATTGTGCTTTGAGCAAATGGATGGTCTAAATCTTTTTTAAACCACTCTAAAGCCTTAATGAATTCACTTTCTCCTGCTATCCATCCAATCCGCATTCCTGGCGCAACAACCTTGGATAATGACCCAACGTGGAGGACCCGCCCGCTTTCATCAATAGCTTTTATTGGCAGCGGATTTTTGCCGAAGGATAATTCCCCGTATGCATCATCCTCTAGAATGAGGAAATCAAACTCGATGGAAAGCTCCAATAAATGCTTCCGCCGCTCAGTAGTCATAGTCGTCCCAGTTGGATTTTGAAAGGTTGGGATTGTATATAGAAAACGCGGCAGGGTTAGACCTGTACGTTTCCTTTCATCCAGCATTTCTTTTAATCGGTATGTTTGGAGTCCCTGTTCATCTATTGGTATACTAATAATCTGATTCGTATAGTTTTGAAAAATCTCTAAAGCCTCCATATAGGTGGGAGATTCTACAGCTACGACAGCAGTATCATCAAGGAGAATGCGGGCAATAAGATCTATCCCCTGACAAGCACCTGATGTAACCAAAAGGTTTTCTTCCAAAACGGAAATTCCACGCTCTGCCAACCTTTTCTGAATTTGCTGCTTTAGTCTTGCAATTCGTGGACTTCCGATATAATGGAGCGGCAAATCCTGCTCCTCATCAAGAAGTCTGGTTACAGCTACCTTGAGCTCCTCGGCAGGAACGAGAGCTGGATCCGGATAGCCTGAACTCAAGCGAATACAACCATCTGGCAGATCTGGCATCCATGCACCTGGCGGATCATTCTTAAGTGCCGCTTTAATGTTTTCAGAAAAAAAAGATTCTACATTCACTTCAACCATACACCTTTCCGTCAATCGAACCATGATTGATTTTCTCAATTTTTTTATAGATAGCTGCTTATGCAGATAATCATCAATCTTTTGCAGAAACACCCTTACATGTACTTTAGACTTTCTTCTCTGACGGAGACAACCTATTAATGATGCAAATTCAGAAGTGCCTTTTGCACTGAACTCTCTTGGCCGCTCCAATACATTAGGAGCTTTTTTCTTTATGCTATGTGTGTATAGATTAAGTCGTTATTTTTATCTTTGAGTATCTGTAATGCAGATAAAAGAAAGTAAAAAAGTGAAGAAGGCAGATCCTCCGCCTTTCTTCACTTTTTTTGAAACTCTTCGTATTTCTTAACCAAACGCTTCGGTGCCGCACGTAAATAGGCTTCTTGAATTAGAATGGTCAATTCACCCCAGCCTTCCCTATCCGGATTTTGAATGGAGACCCAGCCGTGACGTCCTATATACGGTGTTTTGAAAAAATTCTCTTTCTGCAGCAAAAATTCTTGGGTTTCCCGATCCGACTTGAACGACAATCTGAATCCATTCTCACTTTCGCCTGAAATCACGAAGGACTTTCCATTGATTTTAAAAGTATTGTGACCAAAACCATCAATATGTTCGACAGCTTCGGGCAGCGCAAGACAGATATTACGTACATTTTCAAGCATGCCTGCCGTGTCATGTAATTTCATGTTCAAAATCTATTTTGCATTCACATCGGGTTGATGAATTCCGAATATATTTCCTTCTGTATCAATATAGTATCCTTGCCACGCCATTCCAGGCAGGGCATATTTGGGCTTGGCGACCTTACCGCCAATCTCAATAATTTTAGCTTCCGTTACATCGTAATTTTCCACTCCCATTGTACAAGCAAATGCATTTAAAGCTTGGTTTGTTTCCGGCGGAGCACTTTGACGCTGCATCAAAGCTCCATTGACCCCAGGTTCATTCTCCTCGCCAGTTACTGCTCCAAAGTAAGGCATTCCTGCATAATCACTCCAATCTTGAAATGACCATCCGAATACCTCTCCATAAAACTTCTTTGCCCGTTCCATATCATCTACATGAATTTCGAAATGAACTAATCTTCCCATGAGATCCCCTCCTACTTTTTACAAGAATTAACCAATTCATTAAATTATCCAGTGTTTTCGCTTACAATATCCCACTTATTATTATAATAGATATGGAAATAAATACAATTATTCCAATTGACATTGAATCAATTTTTAGAGCCTCATCATACATCCTGATATAAACTTTTTAGAATGATAACAAGAACCGTTCTTCAAAATATAGATAGTTCCGACCAACAAGAATCGGCTTCATGCTCCTACTACTTATCTTTTCAATTATTTTTTTAATAATTAATTCTTTTAATTTCTTATTCTATGGTGAATAGTCACTGCGTTAGAAACCTTCGACCCCACAATACATCCAATTGCTCACTTTGTCCGTGATACCAAATATTTGCGAAACTATGTGTATATTTTTGTGAAAGTTGGACGAGACTGCTAGTAAATTAAATCTAGGAGGTTATCAAAATGTTTAGATTCGGGAAAGGTAAGGCGCGAAGTAAGGTCGGTAAATTCATCGATAAGCACGGATATTCACAAGAGGAGTTTGTAAGTGCGTCTGGAATCTCACGCAATACGATAAGCAGAGTTTGCAGCGATCCAAAGTATGTGCCATCAGCCGGAGTATTAAAGAAAATCATGAAGGCGGTTCGAAGTATAGATGCTGGAGCAAAGGCAGATGACTACTTTGATTTGTAAACAAAAAGGCCCTAGCGTAATGGCCGGGGCTAAATGTATTTGTTCAATTACTGTTCATACTCTCCTTATCCAGGCTCCCATGATCCATGCTTTCCTTTCACTGGAATAAAGTCATCCAGCAGCTGCATGTCCTTAACTTCCCAAGCGTACCCTCCCAGTTTATTGTCTCCTAAGAAATAATCATTGCCTGATAACGATTGTAGTATTGCCTGCATCCCGTTATTTTCATTTACCTTTAAACAATTTTCATGCTTACATACACCAATGATCATACCAGTTGGGAGGTTGCCCTTTGAGTATCCATGCTACCAAGCAACAACTGGATTGGCTTCTCGCTTCAGAAAAGCCTTATCCATTTTTTCACTAGTATGAATCGTCAGCGGACCACGAATCGTTCTCAACGACCTTGTTTCATATTTGACCTCTCCCAGGACAAATAGACTTGCCCAAGGCTGGATCATTGATAATACCTTCATTCCAACGGCCCCCAACTGAATTTAAAAATTAAAATCCCCCACTTCTATTAAGAGCGGGGGTTTTTCATCATTTTCGGATGATATGTTAATATCTTGCAATTCATTTGTCCTTTTTAGACAAACCCTGCAGGATTTCTTTAAACAAGGGCTTGTTATCGGTTAGGGACAAAGGGGGATGTATGTATTCCGCTACATCTATTTTCGACTGACCAGTTTCTTAATGAAACGAACAAAAGGTGAAACAACGGCTCCACGGACATTCGTGAGGGCATAACCGATCAGCCCCATTATAACCAGAGCCAATATTAAGCCTATTATCAATCCTGATGTTTCTTTAAGTTCTTCAAATACAGCATCAAATACAGCACCCATTTCTTACCCTCCCCGGCTTGCCGATGCAACTTATTTTTACGGTTTTCACCCATTTAAATTCTGAACAGCTTCATAAATCATGTTTCTTTGAACCCTTGCACCCATTCTGGTAAATAAGGTTCATTATAACGCATTGGATGATTATGGTCGAGTTAGCACCTTTAAACGTACTATCTAATTTCATTTCCGTTATCTCTTTCTACTTATTGTCTTACCTTCTAGCTTTTCTCTTTAAGTAAATATATAAACCTCCCCTTCATTCCACTAAAAATGATGAAATGAAAACCTTTTCATTTGTCCATAACCGACAAAAGCGAGGCATTATTATTGTTTTTTTAGAACATTGTGAAAATTGTCGAAAAATCGTAAGCTTAATTTATTGAAATACATCTTCTTAGGGGGTGCGCTTATATGGAAGCCATTACAAGAGACTTTTTCTTATTTTTATCTAAAAATAATCTGCTTAATAATATTGCTAAGAAAAGCGGCGGAAGTTTTGCTGCTGGAAAGATCATTGGGGGAACTGATTTCCAAAGTTCCATTAAATTCATCAAACAACTTAATAATAGTGGCTTGTCGGTTACTGTCGACCATCTTGGGGAATTCGTTGATTCCAAGGAAGTGACTCAGGAACGGACGGCAGAATGCATCGAAACCATCGAAATGATCAGCAGGGAAAAACTTGATTCACAAGTTTCCCTAAAAATGACTTCATTGGGACTAGATATCGATCATAATCTCGTCATTGAGAATATGACGAAAATCCTTGATACAGCAGAAAAACATAAAGTCATGGTCACAATCGATATGGAAGATGAAGTTCGCTGTCAGGCTACAATCGATATCTTTAGACATTTCAAAGAAAAATACAGCTGCATAAGTACTGTTCTACAAGCATATTTATTCCGCACAGAGAAAGATTTGGAGGACCTTGCCCAATATAAGCCATTCCTGCGTCTCGTAAAAGGTGCCTACAAGGAATCTCCCGAGGTGGCTTTTCCAGAAAAGGATGATGTAGATGAAAACTATAAAAAGTTGATTAAGCAAAGTCTTCTTAACGGAAATTATACGGCCATTGCCTCACATGATGACAAAATCATCGAATATACAAAAGAGCTGGCCAAGAAATATGACATCCCAAATACACAATTCGAATTCCAAATGCTTTATGGCATGAGGAACAAGACTCAATATGAATTGGTCAAGCAAGGTTACAAAATGCGCGTCTATGTACCATATGGTCTGGATTGGTATGGATACTTCATGAGAAGGCTTGCAGAAAGGCCATCCAATATTGCTTTTGCCTTCAAAGGGATGGTAAGAAGCTAAATATATTCAATATTCAACATTCTTGATTGCTACAAAAAATCTATTAAAAGGTGTGATTATCAATGATTTCATATAAACATGAACCATTTGTCGATTTTACAAACGAGGAAAACAAGAAAGCTTATCAGGAGGCTCTTCAAACTGTTGAAGGCTACTTAGGGCAAGACTACCCTCTTTATATCGGGGCAGAAAAAGTGACGACTGATGAGAAAATCGTTTCATATAACCCTGCCGATAAGGAAGAGGTCATCGGCCGCGTATCGAAAGCGAACAGGGACCTTGCTGAAAAGGCCATGCAAGAAGCTGTTACCGCTTTTGAAAGCTGGAAAAAAGTGAAGCCGGAAATCCGTGCTGACGTTTTATTCAAAGCTGCTGCCATCATTCGCAGACGCAAGCATGAGTTCTCTGCATTATTGACAAAAGAAGCAGGAAAACCTTGGAATGAGGCTGATGCCGATACAGCGGAAGCGATCGATTTCCTTGAATTCTATGCCCGTCAAATGCTGACGCTTAAAGATGGTGTGCCTGTTCAAAGCCGTCCGGGAGAATTCAACCGCTATGATTACATTCCATTAGGAGTAGGCATCATCATTTCTCCTTGGAACTTCCCATTTGCGATCATGGCAGGTACTGCTGTTGCCGCTATCGTAACCGGGAACACAATCCTGTTGAAACCAGCTTCTACTACACCTATCGTTGCTGCGAAATTCGTTGAAGTGATGCTTGAAGCCGGCCTTCCAGCAGGTGTGTTGAATTTCGTTCCAGGAAGCGGAGCAGAGGTGGGCGACTACCTGGTCGATCATCCAAAAACACGTTTCATTTCCTTCACAGGTTCACGTGATGTAGGTCTGCGTATTTACAAACGTGCTTCAGAAGTGAATGAAGGCCAAATTTGGCTGAAGCGTGTCATCGCTGAAATGGGCGGAAAAGATACAATCGTCGTCGACAAAGAGGCTGATTTGGAATTGGCTGCTCAATCGATCGTGAAATCTGCATTTGGCTTCTCTGGACAAAAATGTTCTGCTTGCTCCCGTGCTGTCATCGTTGAAGATGTATATGATCAAGTTTTAGCTCGCGCTGTTGAATTAACAAAACAGCTTACAGTTGGTAATCCTGTAGAAAATCATTTCATGGGACCGGTTATCGATCAAGCTGCTTTTGACAAAATCATGAGCTACGTTGAAATCGGAAACCAAGAAGGACGCATTCTGACTGGAGGAGAAGGAGATAGCTCTAAAGGCTACTTCGTTCAACCGACAATCGTCGCTGATGTCGATCCGCAAGGCCGCTTGATGCAAGAAGAAATCTTCGGACCAGTCGTTGCCTTCACAAAAGCGAAGGACTTTAACGAGGCTCTTGAGATTGCCAATAACACAGAATATGGTTTGACTGGGGCTGTCATTACGACAAATCGCCTTAACATGGAAAAGGCACGTGAAGAATTCCATGTGGGTAACTTGTATTTCAACCGCGGCTGTACTGGTGCAATCGTAGGTTATCAGCCATTCGGCGGGTTCAACATGTCAGGAACCGATTCCAAGGCAGGCGGACCGGACTACTTGCAGCTTCATATGCAAGCCAAAACAACTTCCGAAACGTTCTGATAATGTCCCATTATGCAATTTAAAGAAGATTTGAATTCCCTCGCTTTTTGTATCTTCCATTCTGCGATACGAAAAACGAGGGGAAATGGAGGAAGTGACAAATAAGTTGCTTCCTCTTTTAAAACAAAAAAATTCCTGAAAGGGGTCTTCATATGATTGATTACTCATTAATAATTTCGATCAGCATTTATATGGCGGGCATGCTTTTCATTGGTTACTTCGCTTACAAAAGGACATCCAATTTAAATGATTACATGCTGGGCGACCGGGGTCTTGGTCCTGCTGTCACTGCATTGAGCGCCGGTGCCGCTGATATGAGCGGTTGGCTTTTGATGGGGATGCCTGGTGCCATGTTCGCAACAGGACTAAGTTCCATCTGGATTGTAATCGGGCTTACATTAGGAGCCTACGCGAACTGGCTGTATGTTGCACCAAGATTGAGAACCTATACGGAAGTCGCCAATAACTCCATTACGATCCCCGCTTTCCTGGAAAATCGTTTTGGCGAGGGCTCACGGATCTTAAGACTCATTTCCGCTTTGGTTATCCTAATATTCTTTACCTTTTACGTTTCTTCCGGAATGGTATCAGGCGGAGTGTTATTCCAAAGTACATTTGGCCTTGATTACCATACAGGCCTATGGATCTTGACAGGCGTTGTTGTCGCCTATACTTTATTCGGCGGATTCCTGGCAGTAAGCTGGACAGACTTTGTTCAAGGAATCATCATGTTCGTTGCCTTGATCCTTGTACCGATCGTTACCCTTATCCATGTGGGCGGTTTCGGTCCTTCGATTGACACGCCACGTTCCATTGATCCAGCTCTATTGAATATATTCACTGGGACGAGCTTTTTAGGAATCATCTCATTATTTGCTTGGGGACTGGGCTACTTCGGACAGCCTCATATCATTGTCCGCTTTATGGCGATCAGTTCTGTTAAGGAAATCAAAAAAGCCCGTAATATCGGTATGGGCTGGATGATTTTCTCCAGTATCGGTGCCATGCTGACTGGATTCATCGGAATCACTTATTTTTCTCAGAACAACCTGAAGTTAGCTGATCCTGAAACGATTTTCATAGAGTTAGGGGAAATACTATTCCACCCATTCATTACTGGTTTCTTGATTTCAGCAATACTGGCAGCCGTCATGAGCACGATTTCTTCGCAGCTTTTGGTTACAGCCAGCTCTTTAACCGAGGATATATACAAAACCTTCTTCCGTCGTTCCGCTTCAGATAAAGAGCTTGTCTTCTTGGGCAGACTTTCTGTACTGATCGTATCCATCATCGCTCTTTTCCTCTCTTGGGAAAAGAATGACACGATCCTTGGACTTGTCGGGTATGCTTGGGCTGGATTCGGTTCTTCATTCGGTCCATTGGTCTTACTAAGCCTCTGCTGGAAACGCATGACAAGATGGGGGGCATTAGCAGGGATGGTCGTTGGTGCCGCTACTGTAATCTTCTGGTCAATGGCTGGATTATCCGATACGCTTTATGAAATGATTCCTGGTTTTGGCGCAAGCTTGATTGCCATCGTAGTGGTCAGTCTTCTTACAGCCAAGCCTTCTAGGGAAGTAGAAGAGAAGTTCGAAGAGTTTGAAAGAACATTAAAAGAAAAATAGATCCCCTAAAAGGGAGGCTGCTGAAAAACTCACGTTTTTCTAACTAGTACGGTAAATCAAATTAAAAAAAGACGATTCTCATTCGGTACTTGAATGGAAATCGTCTTTTTTTGCTTCTGTTTGTCACTTTTTTAGGCCATTAATTTCAATATTCTTTTCAAGTTAACGGTGAAAATAGCCATTGCTCCTTGTAATTCCATGCCAAGTAGACCCGAGGATTTTGCAACATCATACCCGTGCCT
>NZ_JBFUHM010000075.1:0-14153 GCF_056402395.1 Peribacillus sp. P4_B1 | reverse complement strand
TGTCAACACTAAATCAAACAACTTTTTTAAGGGATAATTTTTTATATTCTAGAGGACTTAAGTAGCCAAGAGTTCCATGAATTCTTAGCTTATTAAACCAGTTCACATAGTCTCCAAATTCGAGCGTTAGCTGGGATAAGTTCGTAAACTTTTTTTGATTGGCGAACTCAGTCTTAATGATTTTAAAGGTCGCTTCCGCGACGRCGTTATCATATGGACAACCTTTCATACTAAGTGAACGGCCAATTTTAAACGTGGTTAACGTTTCATCAATTAGCTTGTTTTTAAATTCATTCCCTCGATCTGTGTGGAAGAGCTGAATATCATGAAGGTTTCCTTTGATGGATGCAAATGCGCGTGCCACAAGCTGAGCGTCCTTATTAGGCCCCGTACTAAAGCCAATAATTTCACGATTAAAGAGATCGACAAAGACACATATGTAATGCCATTTATTTTTGACTTTGACATATGTTAAGTCGCTGACCACTACTTTTTTCTCTTCTTTTTGTTGAAATTCCCGATTTAATTCGTTAGCCAGGACTGACTCGTTACATGAGGATTGCTGCGGTTTGTATTGAGCGACTGTATAAGATGATACAAGCCCTTGCTCTTTCATAATCCGACCAATTCGGCGTCTGGAGACCGTTAGGTCGAGCTTCATTAACTCTACTTTAATCTWACGTGTTCCGTATACCKTACGGTTCTTTTCAAATATTTCTATAATGGCGTGCGTGACATCATCTTCTGAGTTTCGTTCTTTTGATTCGTAATAATAGGTGCTCCGCGATAGATCCAGGACGTTACACATGGCTGATACCGAGTATTTGTCTTTGTTTCGCTTAATAACATTTACTTTCGTCCTAGTATCAGCGCTGCTTGCTTTAAAATATCATTCTCCATCTGTAACTGTTTCAATTCTTTTCGCAGCTTGATAAGCTCGCTTTCCTCGGGAGAACGGTTATCTTTTTCCTTAAAGGAACCTGTGTTTTCACCCTGTTGAATCCATCGATCTAAAGAAGAAGGAGTAAGTTCATATTCTTCAATAAGAGCCTTTCGTGTTTTTCCGTTTTGATAGAGTTGAATCATCTGTTTTTTAAATTCGGAAGTGAATGTACGGCGTTCTCTTTTCGTCATTTTGAGTGCTCCTTATCTGTAATAAGTTAAGTGTAGCTGCCCTTAAAATATCTGTCCAGATAAGTGTAGACGATTCACTTTAAGGACAGTAAGGTATGGCTTTGAAATACCATCGAAAGTAAAACTGTTCACTTTCTCACCTTCCCTTTAATCGTTCTTTTACTTATTCTTTTATCTTGCGTCTGATATTTAGCCACTTCTCTATGAATACCTTTCGCTACCGAATGGCCATCCAAAATGATATCTGTATCCTTCCTTAATAATTGTAAAAGCACCTGTGTTTGCTCAAGCGTAGCCTCAAGTAATTTTTGTAGTACGTTATTTACTTCACTACTGCCCCCTACATTCGGCAATTGTCCAGGACGCTTGTTTCCTTTATCCACCGTCTTTCCAGCCAAAGCCAACAACTTCATGGCATCTGTCCGTTTGCTTGGGTTAGTAGGTATGATGAATTCAGGCCATCCATCTTCCGCAAGATTATACATGCCTTCATTGCGGATTAAACCACCAGTGGCATATCCCTTGTACGGTCCGCCCCTCGCCATGGATTTGATACCTGGAGTATTGAAAGGTGTTCCATACCTTGATTTAATATACCGAATGGCTGCAATTGCATTATGGACTGGATTCATAATGTCATTATAGCCCTTCATTTTATAAGCATCGAAAGTTGGTTTGATGGTCTGCATAAGCCCCATGGAAGGAGTGCCCCGTTTCCAGTTACTATCCCATTTGTTAATGGTGGATGGACCAGTACGTCCGCCAGATTCTTTCATTGCAATCGTTGATAATGGCGCTGCCCAATTTCCCGGAACACCAGTTTTTGAAATAGCTTCACTTATCCACTGTTTTACGTTACCGGAAACATTTCCACTTCCACCAAAGTCAAACATGCCTTTCATTTTTTCTTTTACAAAATCCACGGCACTGTTTTTTACTTTTGTGAAACCACCTTTTGCAATTTTACCTAAAGTGCCATCTTCACTAGGTGCGTTAATCCCTAATGTTTTCATGGATAGATTCAATAGCTTGCTAGGATTGCTTGCATATTCCCAAACATTTACGGCAGTATCCTTAACTTTCTTACCAAAGTCCGTACCCCATGCATAATGTGGGATCAATTGCTTCGTCAGGCTTGCAGGTAAAACATGAGTGCCCTTTGGTAAATTAACTAGTGTAGATTTTTCCGGAGATAAATATTGTTGTCCATCAGGGGTTTGTACTAATTCTTGTCCAGCGTTAGAACCCTTACCATCACCAACAACGGCCAATCCTCCAGGATGCCCGTCTGTACCTTTTGCATATTGTGGAACTTTCCATTCGCTTAATTTCTTTTCTACTCCGAGCTTACCCATAACCCAGTTAACGCCTGTAATAACGCCATTTACACCTTTACCAAGTCCCGATACCATTTTATTGGATACGGATATAACACCTTCTTTAATCTTACCGCCTGTCTTTTTCAGACCATCTGACATCCTTTGCGGCATACCCTTTACGGTTTCAACCATGTCCGAAACATAGCCCTTAATATTTTTTTTAATTGTGCCAAATATGTCTGATATGCGTGATTTTAAATGTGTAAAGCGACTTATGGTGTTTGTTACCACATTTTTGATAGGCGTGTAAATGGAATCCTTTATGGCGTTCCAAATGGTTTTAGTTAGATTACGGATTCCGCTGAAGATGGTATTGATTGTATTTTTCAAAGTAGTAAAACGATTTTTAACTAAATCCACAATAGATTTAATCACTAATTTGAAAAAGTTTAAAATTCCATTCCAAATGGTCGAAATGAGATTTTTAATTGTGGTTGTAATAGTATTGATTGTATTTTTCATGGAAGTAAATCTATTCTTTACAAAATCCACGATCCACTTAATGACTGTAGAGAATACACCTTTTATGCTAGTCCACATGCCCTTGAATGCATTAACCATTAATTTCGCTAATGATAAAATACCTTTAAGCATCTTACCCCAGAACATTAGCTGCATGAAATTCCAAATAAACTGAATGGAACCTGAAAAGATATTCTTGATTCCTGTCCACATTTTCGAGAAATCACCAGTAAACAATCCGGAAAAAACTTGTATTAAACACATGATGACCTTTAGTCCACCGTCTATTACACCTTTAATATTTCCGATAACTGATTTTACAATTTCTAAAATAACTTTAAATGTTACTTTAAAGATAGCCTCAAGTATCGGCATCATAGGTTTGATCACAAACAAGATCCCATTAAAAATATTTTGGAAGGCTTGGAGTAATTGTTTCCCGTTTGAATCCCAGAAGACTTTCATTTCCGCTATTTTACTTTTAAAGTAATCCGCTATTATTTTAAATGCACTTACAAAAACATCTTTTAATTTATTAATAGCATTCCGAAAAGGCTCGAATTTTTTATAAGCAATGATAATACCTGCAGCTAATAACGCTAAAATACCAATAGTTAACCCAACGGGACCCGTTAAAGCAGTAAACCCCAACCTTAGCCATTTTAACAACCCACCTGCTTTTGCAATGGACGGAAATAGTTTTGAAAGTCCTGTTGCTGTACTACCTAAAAAGCCGATGAAGAATCCTCCTGCAACCAATAATGGACCGATTGCTGCAGCTAATGCCGCGATAACAACCATTGCGATTTTAGTATGTTTCGACATACCCGACATTCTATCTATCAAGCTATTAAACAAATCTGCCGCTTTTATCACATATGGGCTTAATATGTCCCCGATGTCTTTAGCTAAAGCAAAGATATTGTTTTTTACGGTTCCCAATTTAGATGCCATTGTTGCATATCTTTGTTCTGCCTCATTGGATAATGCTGTATTTTCCTCCCACGCTTCGGAGGACAATCCTACAGCCTCTCCTAATAGTCCTGCATTTCCTGCCAATCGCAAGATAGTATCAGATTCCCTGATTCCCTTAATACCTAAATCACCTAGAACCGAAGTTAGGTTTTCCCCTTCTTTTCCAGACTCACTTAACCCTTGTATAAACATTTCCAATGCCTTTATAGGGTCACTTTCCCATGCCTTTTTAAAGTCTTCTGCAGAAACACCACTTGCTTCTGCGAATTCTTCTAAAGATTTACCACCTGAACCCACCGCACTATCTATCTTTTTAAGTACGGTTGTCATCGCCGTACCGCCTGCTTCTGATTCGATACCTAAGGAAGACATACTTGCAGAAAGAGCCATGATATCAGATTCAGTCATACCGACTTGACTGCCTTGAGCAGCCAATCTCATGGACATATCCACGATTTCCGATTCAGTGGTTGCCATGTTATTACCCAAAGCAACCACAGAACTACCTAATCTATCAAAGTTCTTTTGTGGCATTTTGACTATGTTTGCGAATCTAGCAAATTCGGTAGCAGCCTGTTCTCTCGTCATGTTAGTCGACTCGCCTAAATCAATGACGGTTCTTGTGAAATCCATAATGCTGCTTTTTTTAATGCCTAATTGTCCCGCTGATTCTGCAACAGCAGCTATATCATTTGCAGAAACAGGCAATGTTTTTGACATGTTAAGAATTTGTTTTTCCAATACTTTGTACTCGCCTTCAGTAGCGTCTACTGTTTTTCTTCAATTTGTTATCACAAAGGTTTTTTATCCTTTGTTTCTTACAGTTTCCTGTAAGTTCGGCATACATTTTCACCTATACGGTGTCGAACACTCTTGGCAGGATTATATTTATTCACCCACTATGCTCTACGGTGCTTCATAGCCTTTCGCAATCTATGAAGTTACCACGGTATTAACATGCTAATTATGATATAAAAAAAGAGAACCATTATATGCTCTCTTTAAATTTGCTATATTGTTCTTTTGTATTTTTTCCGTAACCGTACTTTTTGTGGAAGTCCATATGACATTTTTTACAAAGGGTTATGCCATTATCTATATTTGTTCGATTTTGCTTATCCCAGTCATAGCTATTCAAATGGTGTGCGTTTAATCCGTCTCCCCACTTACCTTGTTTACCACACAAATCACAAGTGTAAGAATCCCTTTTCATAACACCAGAGATAAATTCATAGTATTCCGGATATTTCCTTTTACTTATTCTTTCTTCTTCTGAAAGATCATGATTCCAAGAGGGACTATTTTCCCCACGAAGATTTTCAGATTTCCATTTTCCATGGCATTCAATCGAACAAAAAAGCCGCTTGCTTCGATTTAACAGATATCCTATCTTCAACACTATTTTTCCACAGTATGCGCAATTTACTTGATGTGTATTGTAATTAGGACTATCCAGACCTGTAAATTTCCCATATTTTTTTTCTCTTATTTTTTTCTTTGATTTTTCAGAATGTACTTTTTGAAAAAATGGATTACTAGAGCCTTTTAAACCTATTCTTTGCCATTTATCTTTGCAAATCCTTGAACAAAAATGATTTCCTTCTGTTTTATAATTGGCTTTTCTAATTCTCTTCTGCATCCCACAAAAATCGCACTTAAATAAAACCGTGTGTTTTTCTTGGAAATATTTCGATCTACATTCTCTTGAGCAATATACAGTTTTTAAACATTGACTGGGATATCTTAACACTTCAATTCCACAATTAGTACATTTTGTTTTGATTTGCGCCATACAAAAAACACCTCGGACAGTGTTCAAATTTATTGTAAAAATTATATCATAATTAGTTTAGCCTTCACCGTTTTTGCTCGATTTATTACCCTATTATTTCTAATAGAGAGGGCAAGAAATTACCCCAGCAAACGCACTTTCAAAATCAATTGAAGCCTTAACCGCCATTCCACCCAAACCAACCAATGGAGCTGTTACATACATAGATAAGGACTTTCCCGTACTTTTCATGCTATCGCCGACTTTGGTTAAACGAGTGCCTGTTTCGTCAAGTTTTTTACCAAGCTTACCCCAACTTGATTCGGCTATCTTTTGTTGTTCTTTTAGCTTTTCTAGTTCCTCACGTGTTCGTCCCACATAGCGTTCTAAGTTATTTAAGGAAGCCACTTCATTGTTATAGCTTTTGGCAGCTTTATCCGCTTCTTTAGATCCTTCACCATGCTCTCTGACCATCTTTTCGTACTCAGCCTTGGCTTGTTTTGTGACCTCTTTTTGCACTTCTAGTTTCCTATTCAAACCAGATAAACTTGTTTCGTATTTTCTAATAGAACGATCACCACGGTCAAAAGCTGACATGTTTGCCTTCATTTCACTGTTTACAGTCCTTAACTTATCCTTTACCCCAGTTAGACCACGATTGAGGGCTGTGGAGTCAAGGTCAAGTCCAATCGAAAGGCCTTCTATCTTCTCCATCAATCACCCTCCCTTCTCATACCAATAAAAAAATCCCTAACCTCCGAATGCGACGATTAAGGATTTCTCTTGATTTGGTTTATTTTCTTCTCTTAATATTTCAAGTAAAAAATGGTAAGGCATACCCAATATTTCGTTGATATCCTTACCATCTTTTATAAGATCAAGGATGAGTTTGTCCATGTAATCTTTTTGCTTGGTTGGGGAAAAGTCCTCATCCGTTAACCTTTCTGCGCCAAAAACTTTTTTGTTTCATCGTTTTGCCTACCTTGAGCCACAAACATAATTTGTTCTTGGAGGGTTTGAATAGCATCTGGTGCGTGAAGGCCATTAAATAAATCTTCTTTTGTGAATTGCTTGTTATAAATCTTGTTTGCTACAAAATCCAGTAACTTATCAATTAATTCCTTTTCTGATCCAGCACTTTTACTTTCTTCACTTTTATCAATTTCCTGTGTCATATCGATTGCTTCATAAACTACTGAAAAGGGAATGAAAACAGGTGTAAGATATTTCACCGTTTCAATTTCACCTTCCTTCACTTCTTTCACCAATTCGATCATGTTTCTTTTTAAATTTGCCATTTCATAACATCCCTTCGTTTTTTAAATTAGGCTTTAAACAAATAAAAAGAGACCACTTAAAAATTGTGGTCTTCTTTAGTGCATCATTAGCTTATCCATTACGCGTATCTACACGATATTCTTTTCCTTGAATACATTGAAATGAGGACAAGGAAAGTAGGTGTGGATTATTGGGATTTAATGTCAATTGACTTTCTCAATACCCATACCCATGCGGGGAAACCAAATCCTCAAAATCCCATGCCGTGGCCACTAAGATATTGCCATGTTACAACGGATCCTGCATCATTCCCATCCTTCCGTTACCTTGCGTAATATCGGCATTACCGAAGAAGAAACGAATAATGACTTGAAAACATTTAGTATCTTTCACTAAGACTTAAAGCTTGAAATTTAATTTTAATTATAGTTAGTAAAATTCTCCTTCAAATCAGTAGTTTGCTGCCGACTGTAAAAAATTAGAACATTAAAGTGTAATGGATATCCAACTCCATAGAACCAGTACAATATATATCATTATTGGATTGACTTTTACATAAGATTTTTACGGATTTTAGATTAGCGACAATTGCAGTAAACGATGAATTCGGAGCAACATCAATATCCTCATGATCATTGGACAATTTGGTTATGGTAACTTGCATTGTACATGAATTACTAGTGTTTATTATTGTGATGGTTCCAGAAGGATTTTTTATATTGGAATCCGACGAGACACAAAAATACGTCTGAGTCGTAGCGTCATCACATTTTTGGTTAATGGGAACACATCTGTGTATGCAAATAAGCTTTTTCCGGGGACATTTTCTACTCCGTTTTTTCTTTTTGGAGCGACAGATACATTCGCAATCTATGTTTTTTTTCGTTTGCACTTCTTTCTCATAAAGCCTGCTCCCCTCCATATTACTTTGTTTTTGGAGTGACAGATACATTCGCAATCTATGTTTTTTTCGTTTGCACTTCTTTCTCATAAAGCCTGCTCCTCTCCATATTACTTTGTATGAGGAATTCAGACGAATGCACCACAACAAACATCCATTTTTTTAAAAAACAGGCATTGTACCAGTTAAAAATGTACAGACTTTACATACTATACAAGGATAATGAAAAGAGGTGGTGATATTATGTGTGGAAATTCATCAAGTTCTGCTGTGTTTAATTTTTGTAATAATGTGTCCAAGCAAATTGTCAACATTCAACAATGTAATCCCATTTTCCAACCTACTCCGAGTGTTACTGCTTTTACCTACTTTACTAATCCAACGGGGTTAGTAATAAATGGTTCATTTACCGTAGTTAATACCAGTACTTCTTCCGTCTTTAATGTTAACTATACCACGGGTGTCATAACATCAACCATCGTTGTTACACCTGGTCGTTCGGAAACAATCTTCGTTGAAGATTTGAAATCCATTACTATCGAAAGTCTTACAGGAGCAACGCCTGAAGCAAACGCAACAGGAAGTTTAGTATTAGATTTGCACTATTGCGTAAAATGCGCTTAGTTAAGACGAATAATTCAATTCACCATGGTGCCTTTTAATTTCTGCTTTATGGTTATTTCAGGATACGGCGGTGGTTACGGAGGCTGCTGCTAAAAAAAGTATGAAAAAAGCCTACCTTTATTGGTCGGCTTTTCCACTAATCTGCCCCGTTTGTTCTACAAGAAAATAACAACATCCTTTAAAAGAGCCTTAAATTAAATAAAGATAATCTGTTGACCTGGATATCTTCAATTACAACAGCTTTAAAGTTTGTCATTATCCTTCCACACCACCTTGTTCTCCAGTTGTTCCTGGATAAGGCTTGCCAAATATCTTTTGGAATAGAGAATCTCGGTTGTCTGTTTCCCCTTTTTTGTCAGCTCCGAAAAGAACCGATTTTTCAGATTCGGCTCCTTCAACATAACGCTCCATAAATTCTCCCGTGACTTCTTCATTATCAAATTCTTTGTTTTCTTCTTTGGTTTTACCGGAAATCTTAGAACGCATGAACATTCCTTTTGTAAGCCCTACCCACTCTTTAGAACCGTCCTCAAATGTCTTGGTAAATACCGCTGCCACATAAGGTGGCACATCCTCACCCCCAATGGATGAAAGTCCGTCCACTGTTTCTAAACCAAATAAAATATTCTTATCCTGAATGGGTACTTTGTGAAATTGGGTGGATACTGTTATATTTCCACCTGAAATAGCAATTTCAGCCGTGCCATTATCCCCATATGCCCTCATCGCTTCTTGCGGCATGTCTACCTCAATATTTTGCAGAAATTTAATCCGGGTAATTTCACCAGCTGTAAATGAATGGTCATCGTCATCTGATAAAACCGCATAATAAAATTCATTCACACCGGTTGATGCTCTATAGCTTTTTTTCTCTTCTGCCAAATTAATCACTCCTATTTTAAATAATAAAAAAGACACCTTATAAAGTGTCTAAATCGTCTCTATACAATTTCCCTCGATACTTTCTGGCGTCACGGTAAATTCCTGTTTCCTTATCCCATTCGTCAGTGCCGGTACCTTGTTGAAAACCAAAATTCCACATGACTTTACGAATCTGATTGGATAATTCTCTTGTCACGGTTCTATTTTTTGACCACACTTCAATTTGATAAAGACAATCATAAGTTAGCCAAGTATCATCAGCGAAATCTTTAGGAAGAGGTACATCTAATGGATCTATGATGATATTAGGAGCCATTGTCACGCTGCTGTTTTCAGGAAAATCATAAAATTTAATCCTTCCAGAAGCCTTCTCCTTAATATATGGGTCAGCAATCAGCTCATTATAGACCATCCCTAATACATCCATTAAATTCCCTCCCTTATTGATCGTTTAATAGCTTCACGATAAGCCCTTTCAGCGTTTCTCATTGCTCTTGCGATTGAACCCTTCCCTTTAGGATTTGGGTTTTGTATAGTACCAAACTCATTTAAATGAATGATTCGATAACGACCTTTCGGACCACCCCAATAAACTTTAACCGTTCTAACACCGGCCACCCACATCGGCTCTGATATTTTTATTTCTTCAATGGATGCTCCGGTATCTTTAAAGGATGCAAATTGACTTTTTAGTTCCTTTATAAATACTTGGGCACCACGTTTTAAGGCTATATCACTTAACTGCTGCGCCTTCATTTTTCCGATACGTCTTTCAAGTTCTGCAACCAGTGCTTTTTCACCTTTGACCTTTACACTCATTCGATTAGCCTCGCTACGATTGTGATGAACTCCTTATTTTGCAAATCGGGTTGAACGTGTTTGACATTATATCGCTTGTCTCGGTATTCAGGAGCATCGATGGAAAGATAATGCTTATTATCTGGAATATAGTCTGCTTGTGGGTCTCGTATCTTGATCGTGATATCAGATAAGGTCCCGTTAGCCTTAGCGATCTCCAAGTCTTTCAACCAAACATTATCAACCATGGCCCAAGAACGATAAAGAATCCTTTTTTCGGATTCACCAGGTTCAGGTCCTTCATTTGCTGTACACTCATGAAAAATAACGGGTGTACGCAAATCTCCTGTATTAACCCTTGGCGGTTTATATTTAAACGGCTTCATCTGGTTCACCATCTTTTAATGCGATAGATAATCCTAAACTATTAATTTGACTAAGGAAATTATCATTGAAGTATTCAAGGGCATCATTATAGGCATAACGAGTACGTTCAAAGACTAGCTCCTTGGCCCTCTCCTCCTTTTCCACATCGAATTGTCCACATTTGTCTAGCAAATCCTCAATAGAAAAGGACAACAATCTTTTTAAATTGTCGTCCTCACTCGAATGGGATATATGCATGCGCTCTTTAAATTCCTTTAATAGTTCAAGTGTGACCAATTAAATCACCCCTCAAGGCCGCCCTCTAAGTCTAAATCTAAGTCATAGACCTGCGCTGCGTAATTATCTTTTGGCTTACCAGTAGCGTATTGTTTCGCAATATAAAGTGTCGCGTCTTCCATGGCCAGTGTTTGGTCAAATTTCTTCACTTCCATCGCTCCACCCACAGCTGCAACATACTCACCACGAATAAAGAATACAACTTTTCCTTTTGGTACAAACATGGATTCAGTAATGGTTGGATTAAATGGCAAGCTTGTCACGTATATACCTGCAGCATTTTTTACCGTCGCATTCGCTTGAATGCCGAAATTGTCAAACGGATTGACAACCATTACAACTTTCCCAGCTATATTGCGTACTTTTTCTTCTTCATCTTTTCCAACTGGACGAATAGATAATTTTTCGACAACACCTTTTAATTCATTAATGGTTTTTCTTCCTGGTTCAAAGGTAAGAGTGCCGGCGGAGGCTTTGTCAGGATATTTTCCGTCCACAACAGATCCCTTCAAATCTTTTAACAATCCAATCGGCATATCTTTTCCTGTCCCTGCAACATACCCACGCTCAAGACCAACGGACATTGCTTCCGCAATCATAGTCCGAACATAGCGCTCCACCCATACAGGCCCAAGTTTTAGCATGTCGTTTGATAGAGGAATAAAAGCTGTTAATTTAAGTTGGCTGATAGACTCTTTTCTAAACGTTGCATTTAGTTGCCCTTGGATGTCTCCAAATAATGGGCCCCATACTGCAGCACCTTCCGGATCTCCATAAATGATTTCTGTAACAGCACCAAGATTTTGAATACCTAATTGCTGCAGTAATGGATGCCCTTCAACTAGATCATCAAAAATCCGTTCTTGTGTTGTTTTAGGGAGTGTTTCTGTATCTTTAAATCCACCCTCTTCAATCACGACATTGAAAAACTTTGTCTCTTCACTCGTAAGGACATTAGCCCCCCTTGCTTGCATGATAGAACGGTCAAGCATTGATGTATTAACTTGATTCATAATATCGCCCTGTACGTCCTGAGCCAACGCTTCCAGCATATTATTTAACGCAGCAGACTGTTCTTCAGCACTACCTTCCTGTGTTGCTTTAGCAAATGCCTGTTTTTTCTCTGCGAAATTATTAAATTTAATCGTCATTATCCATACCTCCTATAAATGTAAAAAGAGACTGCTCAAGTTCTGTTTAGGTGCAACAGGATCAGGAACAATCTCTTTTGGTTTTAATTCATTTTTAATTTCATTTTTAAATTCAGTAAACATTTGTTTTAATGTGTTTTCGTCGATGCCTGATGCTGATGCATAGATAGGTTGCTTTGGTGCAACAGCAGCCGTAATTTTATTGTTAAATGCTTTTGCTTTGTTCTCGAATATTTCAGACTCGACCTCTTCTGGTTCAGCATCGATGATTTCATCAATTAGCCCATATTTTAATGCTTCTTCAGCAGTAAGATATGTTTCATCATCGAGTAATTTTTTCATCGTATCCTCATCTATCCGATTTGTATATGATTTCAATACAGCTTGGCTAACCTTTTCGACATCATCAGCAGCCTTTCGAAGTTTTTTAGCATCTCCAGCTACAAATGTTTGAGCATTGTGGACCATCAGCATGGTATTTGCATGCGCTCGTATTTTATCAGCACCCATACAAATAACGGATGCAGCACTTGCTGCCATACCTGTTATCGTCACAGTAACAAGTCCTTTATGATCTTTAAGAGTATTACAAATATCAATTCCTAAAAAGGCATCGCCACCATACGAATTAACGGATAAATCAATATCCTCATCTTCTTTTATAGACTTCATTTGATAGTTAAAATCCCAAATACTCGAATTCCAATTGATAATATCACCTTTAATTTTATGCTTCATTTTTCTCACCTCCTTTAAGTGCTTCTGAACTTTCTTGATAGTTTTTGGTGATGAAGTATTTATCCATCATAGGATCGTCCACCCTTTCCTCACCTAATGCTTCACGCAATTCATTGCCGTTAAATGCTCCTGAAGCTCTCAACTTATCAACGGCGGCAGCTACATCAAAAATATTACTGTAAGAAACCCGTTTGGTTTCCACCTTCTTTCCTGCAAGGAATTCCTTTTTATCAATCATCTTGGCATTCAATTCATCCCTGATTTTTTTCAAAAATGGGTCAATGCAAAATGTCATGTAGTTACGTGTAGGTTTTTCTACATCTGCCATATCACCGTGAAGTAACGCAATAGGAATACCCAACACTTTGGCAACCTGATCTAAAAAACCATCAATTACCTTGGCGACTTCATCCACACTTTGAAGCTGAGTTGTATTTTTCATTTCTTCTAATTTAAATCCTTTTTGTTGAGGAACAATAGCCACAGATTTTCCGGAGAAAGCTTTATAAATCTTGTTGATATAATTTTGTAACTTTTCTTGTCCCTTTTCTGACTTATCAGTGATAGCCTCTACATCAACAAGTCCACGTATTTGATTTTTGCGATTCTGAAATTCTATGATCCTACCAAATAGTTCTCCATAATCGGCATATAGGCCGTCCAGCATAGTGGACAGCTTTTTATTGCTATATTCCAGATAAATAACATCACCCATTTGAAATGTCCTGGAAAATGTATAGTCTTTAATGGTTACATCTTTGAATGAATCATTGACCAGGGCATATTCGACTCGTGTGAATGAGTCAGCAATTAATAGATCTTCGGTATCCGACTGGATAATCAAACACTCATTGTCATAGATCAGCTTGTGAACAACAGTTTGCCAAAATTGACTGGCTGACATGTTCGGGTTCGGTCTGACATTTAACCGATAATACATTTCATCCTTCACAATCTTTTTATCCTTCTTAACATAAAACTCGGATTGACTGATGGTGCGGCCAATCATATTAATACATGTTTGAATGACCAATTGCTTCATGTGAATTTTCTTGGAAGTATCTTGGATTAAATCAAAATCAAATATGAATTCAAGTTCTTTATTTCTGCTTTTCACCAGGTCTAGTATTCCCAATATAATCTCACCTCCTTTTTTTTAGAAATCTATATCATCCAAGAAGAAGTCCATTTCTTCTTCCAAAATATTATCCGCTTGCCACAGAGCATAGACAAAAGCTGAAAATCCATCTGTCTTTCTCCTAACTTCATCTTTTTTGACAAAGTCTTTATTTCCATCATTTTTAACTTTTACAACAATGTTATTTGTGTTCCACCTCATCAATGGGTTATCTCCAAAAATAATACGTTTTTGGGCAAAGAGCATTTCAATTCAATTC
>NZ_JBFUHM010000074.1:0-14810 GCF_056402395.1 Peribacillus sp. P4_B1 | reverse complement strand
CCCATATTATCTGTCAAATTATCCGTTACCAGTGTTCCAAATACGCTTATAAGAACAACTGTTACCCAGTAAATGGCTGGAACATATTTGTTTGCTTTAAATTGAAAAAACAATGCAATAAAAAACGCAACTCCCATAATAATAGTAGTAAGAGTTAAACCAAGTCCAATGTTGAAATTGATGAAATCAGCAAATGTTTCACCAACAGTTGTACACAAAACTTTGATGATCCAAAAGAACATCGTCACTTGTGGCACTTTGTTAAGTGAAATTTTCATTTTATTTTGGTTTTCTTGCATATATAACTTCCTTTCTTTAAAGGGTTTCCCATAACTTAATTTTATTTCTCTCTCTAAATAAGGATATCCATCCAAATTCAAGTTAATCATTAAGGAAGTCTGCGCTGTTTCTCCCACAGTGGTTGCCATAATCTTGACGGCTCCAAAAAATATGGTGACTTGTGATTCTTTGCATAGCATTTACCGACCTGAATGTTGGACCATTTCAGTTTGTTCAGAAAATGCTAACTCATCTCCTTTTTGGAAGTAATTATTGTAACGAAGCAATTTCCATTTCTGACAAAAATAGAAAATACAACATTTCCACATAATAAGAAAAAGTTTGTTTATCAATTAACCATAGGATTTCAACTCTTAGTAGATTTTCCATTAGAAAAAATCCTTATCTATCTTGACTTAAGTCTTTATGGTTGTACTTAGCCAGGAAAGGGATATGTTTCGTTAATCTGTCATACATGTAGAACACCACTTGTACCAAAGGCTCCAGTTTTTTGGAAGACTGTATAACGAATATGCTTACCCCATATGAAATAAGGGCGCCACCAATCACGTCTGCAGGATAATGGACTCCGACGAATATACGCGAAATGCCAACAATAATAGCCCATACTAATGTGGGATACTTCCACGAGTCGTTTCGTAGCACCATCGTACATGCTATGGAGAATACTAATACCGAGTGATCACTTACAAACGAAGAGTCAGCAGGATGCGGTATTAACTGATGAACATGGTGTGCCACGAATGGACGTGGATGATAGTAGACAAGGTGAAGGATTGCGTTTATGAACAATCCAAGTAAGCAAGAAAAAACAGCGTATATAGCTGTGTACTGTTTTTCCGCTCGTTTTTCTTTGTTTGCAATAAACCATAGGAACAACATAAGTGCGATTACCACATATGGAACGCTATTAGTGATGAATATCATTCCTCTATCTAGATAAGAGAAATGGCCGGACCAACCGTTAAACCATTGAAATATTTCATAGTTCATATTGTTCATCTCCTTGCTTATAGGGTTTTGGTTTCTCATTTAAAGTCAAGTTGACCAGAAAGAAGTATTCTGAGTGTATCGAAGGAACCTGAACATCCTATGAAAATTACGTTAAAAATAAATTAAAAAAGAAAAATAAATGCGAGTTTAGTGCTATAGTCGTTAAAAATGAAGGCAAAAACAAATAGTAGGCTATTGCATGTGCAAAGCGTCTTTTGATGTATTTTGGAAGCCTATCGTGAACTTAATTGAGGCTGAAGAAATGGAATTTTTAGTTGTTAACGCACAACATATGAAAGCAGTCCCTGGTCGAAAAACAGATGGCAAGGATGCTGAATGGATAGTTCAACTTCTTCGTCATGGGTTGTTGAAGGCAAGCTTTATCCTTTTCGAAATCAGCGAGAATTGCGTGAGCTTGTTCGTTATCGCAGAAGTATTATTGAAGAACGAGCTAGTAATTCAAAAGGGTCTTGATGGTGCAAATATCAAATTAGGCTCTGTCGTATCGGATATTATGGGCGTTTCATCAAAGGACATGCTTCATGCGATCGCAAATGGTGAGGATGATCCTGAGAAACTAGCAAACTTTGCGAGACGTTCGATGAAGAAGAAAAAGGATGATGTAATCCTTGCCCTGAATGGGTACGTGAAGAATGTACATAATATGGCGAAATATGGAGTCTTGTACAACTCCTTTATTTCACTATGATTTCACGAAATCTTCATGTCCTGAAATCACTCCATTTAACTTTGACCTTACAATCAAGGGTGATGAAATCCTGCGAATAAGTGAGCACTCGAGAGATATTTGCATCAAACATAGGGAGTTGAAGAGTGCTGTTTAATCTTTATTCAACAATTGGGCCAGATTGTTGAATAAGATAGTAGTTTAGTTATATAGATTATAAATACGCATAACGATATAATTTTCAGAGTATTGAAAAAATATCAAGGAGAGGATTATAATGAAACAAAAATTGTTGGTATTTCTTTCATTTTTGGCGTTAACCACAATGTCATTTTCTATTCCCAATGTAGAGGCTGCAAGTTATAACGGGAAGAGTCCAGTTTCTACTGGTTGTCAAAATGATGCCTACACGGCAGTTTCTACGAATGTGAAGAAGGATAATGGAACCATTGTTGGAACAATTCAGGTGAAATATAGTCCATCCTGTAAGTCTGCTTGGGCGAAAACTACATTTAATTCTGCCTTGCCATCCGGTTATACAGGGAATGCCTTTATTCACCAGTATAATTCCGATCATTCGATAAAGCTCCGATCATATGATTGCAATAGTTCTGGAGGAAATGGAAAAGTACTTTCCGGACAAAAATCATGTTATACCCCCATGGTTGATGATCCAGTGGGAAATTATGCGAAAGCAGAAGGATATCGATCAACAAGCTCGAATCCTTTTGAGGCTTATGGTATTACTGGATACTATTAAATAGGGGTCCTGCCGACAAAACGCGAATACGCTAAGACAATTTTTGGAATAAAAAGCCCTGGATTTTCTACGCTAAGTAGAAGATTCAGGGCTTTGTTTGAAAAGACTTATCTTAATTGTTGAACACTTTTTTTTAATATCTTTTTCATCATATTGTATAACAGTTAGCCAAGGTTCAATTAGCATTTTTAAGTCCTGTTGAAATATGGTAGAATCCGCATTAATTATCCGATTATTCGCTTCGATAATTTACAACGATTGTAAATTTTTATACATATGACCCCTTAATCCTCGAATCGTTTCCGTGCCCTTAATAAAGTTGTATCGTTTTGAAAAAAGATTGATTGATAGATGGGCTATATTTGTTGTGAAACGTTGATTATGGGGAAAGGTAATAAATATATCTTTAATAGTGTGATTTACAAGGTTGATCCGGAGAAAGCTGTGTTTAATAATAAAACGGTTAAATAACCTGACCCAAAATTCTATTACAAATGCGTCTTACCCTCATACCGTCAATAATAGTGATAAACATAGTCTAATAGTTTCTGACGGTGTAGATGTTGCAATAGAAGTAAAGCCTGATATAGCTAATTTTCATGAACTCCAAAGAAGATTAGTGCAAGGTATATCAGTAAAAAAATTGCGTCGACGAGTCAATACACTTATTTACGAAAATTCTAAGCCAGAATATATACGCAATCATTCAAAACAGGTCCCTTTTTTTATTTTTAGTATAAAGGCTAAAAGTAATATTGATGACACAATTAGAGAAATCAAGACATATTACGAAGAAAATGACGTTCCTATTTTTGAACAAATAGATTGTATAGTGGTATTAAACAAAGGAATTATTATTAATTATAAGTATAAAGATTATATCCTTGGATCTCTACCTATACTGATGAACAAAAAGCAGGCTGGTTCTTTGAGGAATGGGGCGACAACACTCTTGCGGGATTTCTTTTGTATTTGGATTTGTCCTATGGAACTTCAACTGGTTTGAATGAAAGTTATTTAAACTACTATTTACTATCTGGGAATTATAATACTAGGCCGGTATAGAAACTTGAGCATCCAGTTGGGGTGCTTTTTTGTCTGAGTTTTAATGAATTTAAGATGATGATTGAAAAAGAGAGCGGGTGTCAGACACCGATTGATAGCTGGAATTTAAAGACTAATGGCTCATTTACAAACTATTCAGTTAAATACATAATTAGGAAGATTATGAATAAGGAGGGATTACATGTATAGAAAATCACTAACAGTACTATTAGCTGCGGGTATGGCTCTATCAACTGGTACAGTATTTGCACAAACAAACGGGGCAACAAATGCCCAGTCTGACACAGCTTTTGATAACAAAGTTATCAAAAAAATTAGTGCGGACAATATGTATAATACGATTGCCTATCTATCAGAGCAACCGAGGGCTGCTGGTACAGAAGGGGAGCTCCGTGCAGTCAAATACATAGAAAGTCAGTTTAAGAGTCTTGGTTTTGAAACAAAGGTTCAGCCTTTTCCCATCTATGATACGGTGCAAAATGTAAAAGTGAAAATTGGTGACAGTGATTTAGGAGGAACACCGCGTGCCATTAGCGGCAGTATCAGCGGGAAGGTAACGGCCGAACTTGTTAATGTTGGAAAAGCAAAGCCAGAGGAAGTTGGAGAAAATGTATCTGGGAAAATTGCACTAGTTGAACGTGGGGACATTACCTTTGTTGAAAAGGTTCAGAATGTCCTAAATAAAGGAGCGGTTGGCGTTTTAATGTACAACAACTCACCATCAGGAAATAATTTCGGACAAGTATCAGCGGGGCAAAATATACCTGCTGTAGCCATTACCCAAGCCCAAGGTTTAGAGTTGGTCGAACAGCTTAAAACTAAACAAATCACGTCAACTCTGGAAGTGGGAAAAGCTGAAAGAATCGAAAAGACATCCTACAATGTCATCGCTTCCCTAAAACCAAAAGCCAATAAGGATAATGGTCAAATCGTTACTGTTGGAGCCCATCATGATTCTGTCCCGGGCGGCCCTGGTGCAAACGATGATGCTTCGGGTGTATCAGCTGTGCTGGAACTGGCAAGGATCCTGGCCAAAACGCCAATTGACACTGAAATTCGCTTCCTCACGTTCGGATCTGAGGAAAGAGGGCTCGTTGGATCATCCTTCTATGCAGATTCCCTTCCCAAAGAGGATGTAGACCGCATGGTGGCTCACTTCCAAATGGATATGATAGGCGGACGTGATGCTGGCGAGGATAATCCTGCAGGTGGTTTGATTATGTATACCATTGATGGAATGAAAAACCTTGTGACGGACCTGGGTTCCTCAGCAGGGGCCAGAACGATGGATGTTGCGATTCCTTATGGACAGCTGGGCAGGAGTGACCACCAACCATTCCATGAGCTTGGCATTCCATCCGCCTTGTTTATCCATTCCCCTGTAGAGCCTTGGTATCACCAGCCTACAGATACACTGGATAAGATCTCGAAAGAAAAATTACAGCAAGCAGCTGAAATTGTCGGTGCCAGTGTGTATCAAATTGCCCGTCCGGAAACTCCGGCATTAACAAATGCACGTGTAGCTCCTGTCACGGTAGACTATGATTTTGATGACCGTCCGGTAGATTAAATACTTCATTGTACAGAATTACAAGATTAATAATGGATCTTGGAGAAAATCAGGAGGGCAGCTGTGTAGTTTACAGATGCTCTCTTCTTTTTATCGGCCCCGTGCTTAATTTTTTCACTATAATTAAACACTAATAATCAGGAAAAAGACCATATAAAAAATAAAACGCAAACTTCAAATTTTTGAAAAAGAGCAGCACCCTATTAAAGTTCACCAAATAAATAGGTGGTTAGGATGCTTCTGATATATTTACGGTATATCCTAATTTTTCTAACCTTCGGACCGAATTGCGTACAATAGAAGCTTGCTAAACTAAGTTGTTTGACACATTGTACGAGACCAGTGCTTTTTACCGATTTAGAAGCGCATGGATTTATAAATACTAATATGCTTATGAAGTGATGAAAATAGGATAAAAATTCAGTCATTATTAACTGAAAATTCTTAATTAACACTAAAATAAGTGTATAATATTATAAAACAGTTATCTAAGTTTGTGGGTTACTATTTCTTAATAAGGAGGCGATACTCTTAAACATGTATGGAAATTTATTTTTTAGAAAAGAAATGTTAGTAGGATGCAGAAAAGGAGAAATTTATTAGCCTAGAAAGGAATTAAGGCAGCTAGTAGACGCTGGTAATGCGGGTTTAGGTATTGCGTTTCCACCAAGTCGTTCATTGTTTATTTTATTGGGATTCGCTCCTATTGCAGCACTAGTTTCGGAAGGTCAACTTTATGTAGCATTACTTACTGGGGGAGCTTATCAAAGTTTATAAGACTATTTTTAAAGATGTGGTTTGTTCAACGTAATAAAATTAAAGCGCTTTCAACAGAATTTGTTCAGCCCATTATCCAGTCATTTCGTGTCGTATTCAATTAAACTATGTATTTTAATATACAAAAAATCACTATATATACATACTGGAGGTTTTAGGATGAAAAAGAAAAAAGCATTATCCGGCCTGATGGCTGTGAGTTTACTAACAGTAATTCCGTGGAGTTCTGGACATGCTGAGAAACCTCAATGGACAAATGTGAATACATATGAGGAACAGGACGGAAGCAAGTTTAATAGCGAAAACTATGACTTTGTGAAATTCTCACAAATTGGTTCAAAATTAAAAGAGCTTGAAAAACTTTCAAACCGTGTGAAAGTTGAAGTCCGTGGAACATCAGCTGATGGAAACCCACTCTACGTTGTCACGATTGCTGACCCAACAACGCAAGGGAAGTTTGGAAAAGTGAAGGCACTTAGAAAGCAAATGTTTAAGAATCCAGGCAAAGCTCAAGAATGGGTTGCCAATAATCCTGACTTTAAAGTTCCAATCATGATTAATGGTTCTATTCATGGGACTGAATTTGTCGGAAGCGATGCAATCCTTCAATTAATTGAACGTTTTGCTACCCAAAATGATTCAACAACCAAAGACGTTTTAAAGAATAACATTCTTATTTTCAATGTCGTACAAAACCCAGATGGACGGATTGATGCCACCCGCTTTAATGGCGAAGGAATTGACATAAATCGTGACTTTATCACCCAGTCGCAGCCAGAAACAAAAGAGATGGTTGAGCTCATTAAAGAATGGAATCCCATGGTGTTCCTTGATACTCATGGTTATGTGAAGAATTATCAGCCAAATCTGCAGGGGTTAATTGAGCCTTGTACGCCACCGCATAATCCTAATTACGAGTATGACTTATACGGAAAATGGGCCTATAAACAGGCAGAAGCGATGGAAGCGGAAATAATGAAGGATCGTGGGAACTATTCAGGATCCTTGTATCAAAACATGAAAGGTACCTATATTCCGCTGCGCGACGATTCCGCTGGCTGGGATGATTACCCACCAATTTTCACACCAATGTATGCGATGTACCATGGTGCTTACGGTCATACATTAGAAGCTCCAACAAATGATTGGGATGGCGTACGATGGATGTATAATTCGATTATGGGGGCACTGAAATTTGCAACAGCTAACAAGCAATCCATGATTACTGATCAAATTGAAGTTTTTAAAAGAGGAATTAACTTTGACCATCCATTTCATAAGGAAGGGCTGTTTCCAAAAGCCTACATACTTCCACTAGACCCTAAGGATCCGACTGTTACGAATAAGGCAGTAAATCATTTGATCAATAATGATATTGAAGTTGTTCAAGCTGTGAATGCATTTGAATCGGATGGAGTGTCATATCCAAAAGGAACTTATCTCGTTGAGATGGATCAGGCGAAAGCCGGATTAGCAAACACGATGCTCTGGGATGGGGAAGACATCACGAACGATACCCCAGCGATGTACGACATTTCCGCATGGAGTTTACCGGAGCTTTGGGGATTCGAGGCAGTACCCACACAAAATCCTATTAAAGTTAAAGCAACGAAAGTAAACCATATTACAGGTCAAGGAACGGTTTCAGGAAAAGGACCGTTTCTGATTCCGAACAGCTCTGTCCAATCGGTAAATTTAGTAAATGCATTGCTTAAGCAAGGAATACCTATTGTACGTGATGCACAAGGCAACTTCTTTGTAAAAGCAGTAGCTAATCAGGTATCAGCAGCGGTGAAAGAATCTGGGTTACAAATTGGAACTGCTGAGGTACCAGTAGATGCAGTGGCTATTACGTCTTTAAAAGTGGCTATATTAAAGGATGGAGGTATGGGTAAACAGAAATCACACGCAGGAACAAAGCTCGCTTTGAAAAGACTAGGTTTTGATGTGACAGAAGTTACGCCAGTCGAAGTGGCTAAAAATACCCTTAACGGTTTTGATATTTTTGTCTATAGTGGAACGGAAAGTCTCATTTCTACCAACCTATCTCAAGCTAATAAAGAATTTGGATTACAGAGTGACGGGCAACTTAATGCGTTTAAAGAAAATATGACAAGCTTCTTAAATGAAGGAGGCAAATATATAGCTGTAGGTGCTGGTGCATCTAGAGCAACTAAGACACTTGGTCTTACAGACGACATCATTAATGTAGGAGGTTCCAACAGTAATGGTATCGTAAAAGTCGATTATGAGGGAACCGGTTTAACAGCAGGATATGGTGAGGATGATATCGGCTTTGTCTATCGTCCAACATGGTTCACGGGTACGGATAATGATGAAGTCGTCGCGACCCTTTCAGATTCAGATAATTTCTTCGTTGCTGGTCACTGGAAAGATAACATAACCGCCAAGGGCCAAGCCGTAATCGTAAAAGAACAGAATAAAGATGTAACTCTTATTGGGTTAGAAGCAGGTTTCCGCGACCACCCGGATTACTTGTTCCGTCTTCTATCAAATGCAATTTTTGAAAAATAGTAGAAATAGCCAAAGCCGGATTCAGCAATGAATCCGGCTTTGGCTATTTAAAAAATGCTAAACGCCTGCTACTAAGTCTTGAACAATTATCTCAGCAATTACTATAACGGAAAGGATTGGGCTATATTTCTTATGAGGTTGGAAGTAAATCATGCATCACAATGTTATCAATGGTTCTCCAGACAAAAAAGCAAACCCCGCAGGATTTGCTTATTCCGTTATAAAGGAACACTTTCCTTTATAACCATTCTGTTTTGATGGGCATCCATTGAAAAACCACATTGGTAGCTTTATACTTGCATGAAAGAAATATTTGCTTATTCAACTACCGGGGCATACTTTAATAAGCGTAGTGTCTTCGTACTGTGACATTATAAAAAAAACAGAAAGTATGCTGCTGTTATCTCGACATCTAAAGCAGCAGTCAGCTTTACCATTTTTAATGCTGTCACATTGGATCTTCCAGAAGACATATTCGATGGACCCCCAGAAAGAAAGACAATGAAGCTCCGCAATGGGATACGATTGACCTCGAACAGCTTGTCTAAATAGTTAGTCAAGCCTCTGCAGTGCTTTAATTTCAAATTCTTTAAATCATTGGATGTAAATATTAAGATACCCGGCTAATCTTCTCATGTGAAGATAGCTGGGTTTATAAAGTTGGATGTGCAAAATAACACTTAAAATATTTGCAAATTAACAGTCAAAAATCACACTAGTTTTCTATCTTCATGTACGAGCGACTTCTTGGCTGAGCCAAACGCAAATAGTGATAGTTCATCTGCTTGATACTTACTAGATCGCTATACAAAACCAAATTGTTTGGTGATTTCTTGTAGGACTATTGGAGATAAAAAGCGTTGTAATTCTTGTGCGAAAAGTGTTAGTTCACTAGAGATGATAGGATTCATAAAAACACCATCCTATCTCGTAAACTTCTTTCGATAAGCATAGCGTTTTTTCATTTTTGAAGGTATCGTCTTAACTTAGCTTGATGGGCATGTGACGCTACACCTATCAAGTTTATCTTAGGTGATGTTTGAGCATTTTTTTATATAAAGTAGATCGGTGGATGCCGAGAATTTTAGCTGCCTTCGATTTGTTTCCGTCTACTTTCTGTAAGATGTTTGAAATAAGGTCACGTTCACGTTCTTCGTTCGCCACTTTTTCATTAATCAGCAAATTAGAGGTTGTTGAACTATTTCCCTGGTGAGGAGAACTTAATTGCTGATCTAATTCTAGATCAGTAGTTATCAGAGGATTAATAGTATGAGTTGAGATCTGGCCTGTTTTTTCACTAGAATATTTACTATATTTATTTTTAGTCTTCATAAGATAGTCTGTAAGATGTGGTGGCAGATCTTCTAGTTGAATTCGTGCTTGATCTGAAAGAACAACTAAGCTTTCTAAAAGGTTTGCCATTTCCCGAACATTTCCAGGCCAATCATATTGAATGAAGCTTTCCAAGACTTCTCGACTTAATTTAACGGGGGGGATTTGGTATTTATTGCAAGAATCTTCTAATAATTTCGATACTAAAATAGGAATATCTGTATTTCTATTTTTGAGGGGAGGGATGTGCAAACGAATGATGTTTAGACGATAGAATAAATCTTTTCGAAAGGTTCCCTTTTCAACCAACTGCTCTAATGGCTGGTTCGTTGCGGCAATAATGCGTACGTTCACATGAATTTCATTAATGCCCCCAATCCTTTCAAATTTTTGTTCCTGCAAGATGCGGAGCAGTTTAGCCTGTAGGTGAAGGGACATGTCTCCAATTTCATCCAAAAAAAGCGTTCCGTTATGAGCCAATTCAAATTTCCCTGGTTTTCCTCCCTTGCTTGCTCCTGTAAAAGCCCCATGGTTGTACCCAAAAAGCTCAGATTCAAGCAACTCATCAGGAATAGCCGCACAGTTAATGGATATTAATGGACCATTTTTTACCGGGCTTAAATTATGAATAGCTTTGGTAAACAACTCTTTTCCAACACCGCTTTCACCGATAATTAAAATCGTAGCCATTGTCTTTGCTGCTCGACGGGCTATTTTTTTAACTTCACCTATAGAGCTACTTTCACCGATAATTTTATCAAATGTGATCGTTTCTTCATCTTTCTTGGGATATTCAAGTGTAATCTGTTTATGACTCGACTTATCCTTAAGGGTCTGCATCCTATCAAAGACTTTAGAGAGCTCTGAAACTCCTTCGAAAACAAGCATTCCTATTGCACCAATCACTTTATCATGTCTCCAAATCGGGATTACGCTAGCAATCATTTCTTGCCCCTGCAAAATAACCGCATTATTGCGTTCCGGAATTCCCGTTTCAAGAACAACTGGCAACCGTGTATTGTCAATTACTTCAGTACAATGCTTACCTATAACTTCTTCCTTCCTCATTTGTACGAAACGGCTGTAGGAATTATTAAAAAGTTGGATTACGCCGTTTTGATCTACCACAGTTATACCTTCATAGGCTGTATCAAAACAAAGATCGTACATTTTTACTATTTGATCTAATGATTGTACTTTTTCGCTCAATAAAAAGAATTGGTTTAGCAACCTTCTCGTTGAAGGGAAACGACCAATAAGACGTCCATTTCTATCTAATACTGGAATACGCGTTCCAAACTGAAAGGAAAGTTCGTTTATAGGCTCGTCAGCATAGCAAACAGGGAACTTCTTAATCATGATATTTTGAATTTCTTGTTCTAAAGGTATGCCATTCAAAAATGCTCTCATTATTATTGAGAAAGTGACAATCCCCTTTACTATACAATCTTCGTTAACCACTGCAATATTATCTATTTCGTATTTCGACATGATATTAGCAGCTTTAAAAATAGAGTCGTGAATTTGTAATAAATATGACTCTTCTTCCATCCAATCTTCAACGGTACCGTCCTTAAAAATATTATAGGAGACGCTTTTATTATTTAAAACATTCATCAAGAATCACCTATCTTATATATAATTTTAAAATGATATGAATTTTGAATAATTTTAATATTCAAAATAATACTAAAGGAAATTGTTGTCATTTGTCAACGGAGTTGTTCTTGTTTAGCTACATAATTATCGATCGAGTGTCGCTTTTCGAAAACAGATATTTAAGAAACGGATGGGCACTTACAGGAAATTTGGCTTAATAACGAGTTGGCACAACTCTTGCATTAGTTTATAACTGTAAGTCAATTTTTTATAAGGGGGTGCAGTATGATTTTTATCGGAGAATTACGTACGCCTAATATTATATATTATGGAAATGGAAGCCTTTCTAAACTAGGCAAAGTGGCAAGTGATTTAGGTTCCAAAGCATTGTTAATCAGTGACAAGCCTATGAAGGATCTAGGTTATGTGGCAAGGGTTATTAGATATCTTCAAGGTGGGGGTGTTCACTCGATTACATATTTGGGAGTGGACTCAGAAACAAAAGATACTCATGTTGAAGAGGCTTTAACTCTTTTTAAAGAGAAGGAATGTGATTTAATTGTTGGTCTAGGCGGAGGAAGTTGCATTGATGCTGCTAAGGCGGTAGCTCTATTGGCTAGAAATAAAAGCGCTTTAATTGAATATATGGGTGTGGAAAATGTCATTATAAATGATCCCGTTTCAGTAATAGCTATTCCAACAACAGCTGGAACAGGATCTGAGGTGACTGATGCCTTAGTTGTGACTGATACTATTAAAGATTTAAAAATGATGATTAAACAACCTAAAATAATGCCACAGGCAGCTATTGTTGACCCAAGTCTAACGCTTTCATCACCAAAAATGTTAACAGTAGCCACAGGGATTGATGCATTATGTCACGCTTTAGAAGCTTATATCTCACGTAAGTCTCATCCTCTAACTAATACACTAGCTTTATCATCTATCAAATTAATTATAGATAACATTCAACGTGTTTATGAAGATGGAAATGATTTAGAAGCAAGAACACAGATGGCTTTAGCTTCAATGCAAGCAGGCATTGCTTTTTCTAATTCATCCGTATGCCTTGTTCATGGGATGTCTCGGCCAATTGGTGCCTTGTATAAAGTACCACATGGGATTTCGAATGCAATGCTTCTATCAGCTGTGTTGGAATTTAGTGAAGGCAGCTGCATTGAAAAACTAGCTCAAGTGGGTCGGACAATTATGGAGGGCATGGAGCAGCAAAGTGATGTGATCGTGGCAAAAGAAACCGTATTTTTCATTAAAAAACTATGTGTTGATTTAAATATTCCTAATCTTAAAGCGTGGGGAATTAATGAAGAAGATTTTGAACAATCTTTAGAGAAAATGGCAACTGACGCATTAGCAAGCGGAAGTCCAGGGAATCACCCCCGAGTGCCTAGCAAAGGGGAAATTATTGATCTATATCGGGTCTCCTTTACTAATGACTATTCAACTATGAAACTACTCAAAAAATAATATTGAATTTGGAAAGGGGGGATTGGTTAATATGGCAATTAGTTTTTTAGGTTTAATAGCTGGCCTTGGACTACTCATGTATATGACCATTAAAGGGATAAACATCATTATTGCAGCTGTGTTGTGTTCTGTTGTTGTAAGTATCACAGGCAAGCTTAATCTAATGGAAGCGTTAACAACAGACTACATGGGGGGCTTCACTGGTTTCTTCGCTTCCTGGTTTTTAACATTTTTACTAGGTGCAATTTTTGGGAAAGTCATGGAAGATACAAAATCTGCAAATTCAATTGCAAATTGGGTTCAGCGTAGATTCGGAGCTAAACGTGCAGTATTTGCTGTTGTAACCGCGTGTGCGCTTATGACGTATGGTGGTGTAAGCGTGTTCATTGTTGCCTTTTCTGTTTATCCTATAGCAGTTTCTTTGTTTAAAAGTGCTAATTTACCTCATCGTTTTATACCTGCTGCACTTGTCTTTGGATCCATCTCTTTCACTATGACATCGCCAGGGTCACCAGAAATACAAAATTTAATTCCTACTGAACATTTTGGTACGACTCCAACTGCTGGAGGTTGGGTGGGTGTGGTTATTGCTCTATTAATTATGGTTGGAGGTGGAATTCTCTTAGGAAGGATGGTTCAAAAAGCTGTAGATAGAGGAGAAACTTTTTCTATGGACCACATTGCTGAAAGTGCATCGAATGAGGTTGCTGCAACTCGGCTGGAAACAGAGGATGACCTGAATCAAGGAGTATCTAAAAAGGGCTTGCCTAATATAATTATTTCGATCATTCCTTTGATCTCTGTAGTAGCAGTTTTAAATATTGTTGCCAAGTATATCCCGACGGATCAAGCGGTATTGGTTGCTTTATTTGCGGGAATTGTTGTGGGATGGGCGCTTATGTATAAAAATGCTATTGGTACTCATTGGAAAGCCCTTACTATAGGGGCAGAAAATGCACTTAATGCCATTGCTAATACATGTGCTGTTGTAGGATTTGGTGCAGTTGCAGCAAAAGTACCAGCATTTACTGCTATTGTGGATACGCTTACTAATATGCCTGGGCTAGAATATGCGGGTCTTGCAATGGCTGTTACGACTATAGCCGCTATAACGGGTTCAGCCTCTGGCGGTTTAGGAATCGCCTTACCTATACTTGCACCTATTTATCAAGCACAAGGTTTAGATCCAGGAGCTATGCATCGAATTTCATCCATTGCTTCCGGTGGACTAGATTCTTTACCACATAACGGATACGTCGTTACTACTATCAGAGCGGTATGTAAAGAGACACATCAACGAGCATATAAGCCAGTATTTGTTCTCAGTGTGGTCGTACCTACAGCAGCATTAGCATTAGCAGTTATCTTATATATGATTTTTTACTAGATGATACCTGAAGGAGAGAAAGAGAGATGAGTTTAAAACATAGGATAGGGTTTATCGGATTAGGAAATATGGGTTTACCTATGGCAGAGAATTTGATTAATCATGAATATATAGTATACGGTTTTGACATTAATCCAACAGCCATTGTCAAATTTCAAGAAATTGGTGGACATGTATGTCAAAGTATTAAAGAAGTACTCCAACATGCAGATGTGATATTTATTAGTTTGCCTTCACCAGCTATTGTTGAGATGACATTTTTCGAAGAAGGCATTATTAAGTATGGATCTGATAATTTAATGATTATTGATACAAGTAC